>JAQBOS010000583.1 GCA_028287925.1 Mucilaginibacter sp.
ATTAGGCAGCGGCTGGTACCGCGGGCATATAGGTTTTTCGCATCAGCAAAACTACTACGGAAAAGATATAGCCCTGTTATTTCAACTGGAGGTTACTTATACCGATGGCACTACGGCTACCATTATATCCGACGAGAGCTGGAAGTCATCTACCGGCCCGGTACGATTTGCCGAGATCTATAACGGCGCAACCATTGATGACCGCATGCAGCAAAAAAACTGGTCGACAGTCACATTCGATGACAAAAGCTGGTCGGGTGTAACGGTTAACGATTTTCCAAAAAACACTTTAGTTGCCACCGTTAACGAGCCGGTTACGAAGCATGAAACCTTTAAGCCGGTAAAAATATTTAAAACGCCAAAAGGCGAGGAAGTAATTGACTTTGGCCAAAACCTGGTTGGCTGGGTGCAAATGAAAGTAAGTGGCAATGCAGGCGACACCATCAAACTATCGCATGCCGAGATTTTAGACAAACCCGGCAATTTTTATACCGAGAACCTGCGCGCGGCACGCGCCCAGGATATCTATATTTTAAAAGGCGGTGGCGAAGAAACATTTGAACCGCAGTTTACCTGGCAGGGTTTTAGGTATATTAAGGTTGAGGGCTACAAAAAGGATTTGAATGCGGCTGATTTTACAGCAATTGCCCTCTACTCCGACATGAAGCCGGCGGGCACATTCACCTGCTCCAACGATATGATCAATAAATTACAGCACAACATACAATGGGGCCAAAAGGGTAATTTTTTGGATGTTCCTACCGATTGCCCCCAGCGCGATGAGCGCTTAGGCTGGACAGGCGATGCGCAGGTATTTTCGCGCACGGCAACCTATAACATGAATGTGCACAACTTTTTTACCAAATGGCTTAAAGATGTTGCGGCTGATCAATACCCAAGCGGCAGCGTTCCGTTCGTTATACCCGATGTGTTAGGCAATGACAGAAACGAAGCCGGCGGCAGCACCGGCTGGGCAGATGTATCAACCATTATTCCGTGGAATATGTATTTGGCTTATGGTGACAAACAGATCCTGGAAAACCAGTACAGCAGCATGAAGGCCTGGGTAAAATTCATGCAGGATAAAAGTAAAAACGACTTGTGGAATACCGGTAACCACTTTGGCGACTGGCTTTTTTACAGTGTTAATGACGATACCGATGGCAGCTCGGCCATTACCAGCAAATACCTGATAGCTCAATGCTTTTATGCACATTCAGCACAATTGATGATCAATACCGCAAAGGTTTTAGGTAAAAAGGATGATGAGGCTTATTATACTGATCTGCTGGCCAAAATTAAAAAGGCCTTTTTCAATGAGTATGTAACGCCAAACGGGCTGATCTCGTCTGATACACAAACAGCCTACGTGCTGGCACTTGAATTTGATATGCTGCCCGAAAACTTAAGGCCACAGGCAGCACAACGACTGGCAAATAACATTGCGCGTTATCGCAACCACTTAACCACCGGCTTTTTGGGGACACCATACTTATGCCATGTGCTAAGCAGGTTTGGGCATGCTGATGTGGCTTATGGCCTTTTATTACAAGATACCTATCCATCATGGTTATATCCTGTAAAAATGGGTGCAACAACTATTTGGGAAAGATGGGATGGCATAAGGCCCGATGGTTCCCTGGAAACCCCTACCATGAATTCTTATAATCACTATGCCTACGGTGCAATTGGCGATTGGATGTACCGCGTTATAGCCGGGATTGACACCAAAGAGGATGCGCCTGGCTATAAGCAGATCGTTATAAAACCAACCATCGGTGGTAACCTTACTAACGTAGCGGCTGATTATGAAACAAACTATGGAAAAGTAAGTTCACGCTGGAAGACTGATGGCAGTAATTTATTGCTGGATGTGGAGATCCCGGCTAATACAACGGCTACTATTTATATCCCCGGGAACAATAGCAGCTTAATTACAGAAAGCGGCAAAGCAATTGCAAATTTACCCGGTATAAAAACCGGCGATGCGGCAGATGGTTATGTGGCACTTAATGTAGGATCAGGCGTTTACCATTTTAGTACTGTGAAACCGTGAGTATATAAATGTAGGGGCGTATGCGATACGCCCTGTCATTTTACGCCGTTGTTGGTGTTGTCACTAACAACAGATGATTTTTGTGAGGTAGAAAATGCCGGCGGCTTATCGGAAAATATAAACATTTTGCAAACCCAGTCTTGTTGGTGACAACACCAACAAGGGCGCGACAGATGAATTAACCAATATTATAAACATTATTTTAATGCAAAAAACTTAATCAACCACTCACTCAACCTAATCAACTAATCTTATGGGCATCATCTTTGGCGTTTTTTTTCACTTTATCGGGGGCTTTGCTTCGGGGAGCTTTTATATCCCTTATAAAAAGGTTAAGGGCTGGGCATGGGAAAGCTTCTGGATTGTTGGGGGCATATTTTCATGGCTCATTGTACCACCGCTGGCAGCCTGGCTTACTATCCCGGGTTTTGCCGAAATCATAAAAAGTACAGGCTTTGATGTTTTGGGCTGGACCTACCTGATGGGCCTTTTATGGGGTATTGGCGGTTTAACATATGGCTTGGGTGTGCGCTACCTGGGGGTATCCCTAGGCAGTACCATTATCCTTGGTCTTTGTGCGGTTTTTGGCTCGCTTGTGCCGTCCGTTTATTATAACTTTTTTCCAAAGGAGGGCAAAGATACTTTTACCATGCTGCTTACCTCGCACTGGGGGCAAATGGTATTGCTTGGCATAGCAATTTGTGTTATTGGTATTATTATTTGCGGCAAAGCGGGCACCATGAAAGAGGCAGATCTCGCCAAAAATCAATCTGCTAAGGAAGTAAATAAAGATTACCGTTTTGGTTTGGGGATCTTTGTAGCTATTGTATCGGGTATTTTAAGTGCCTGTTTTAATTTTGGCTTAGAGGCAGGTAAATCAATGGCCGATACGGCAAACAGCATTTGGGTGGCAGCTCATCCGGCACAGGGCAACTTCCTGTTCCGTAACAATGTGGTTTATATTGTAGTGCTTTGGGGAGGCCTCACCACCAATTTTATATGGTGTATGATCCTGAATGCGCGTAACAAAACCTTTGGCGATTATACAAATCCGAAAACGCCATTGCTTAAAAATTATTTATTTTCGGCCCTTGCCGGAACAACCTGGTTTTTGCAGTTCTTTTTTTACGGAATGGGCGAAAGCAGGCTTGGCAACGGCGCCAGCTCATGGATCCTCCATATGGCCTTTATCATCCTCATTGCCAACATATGGGGCTTGATTTTAAAGGAATGGAAAGGGGTAAGTAAAAAAGCTTTTAACACAGTTATTCTTGGAATAGCTGTAATTATTTTGTCAGTTCTGGTAGTTGGCTACGGGAACGCTATTAAATAAAGAGTCAGGATACAAGAGATCAAGAGTCAAGATAAAGAGGCGTTCTTTCTTGATTCCTGACTCTTGGTTTCTTGCCTCTCTCAACAAATACAAAAGAATATGTCTGTCAAAGAAACAAATTTTAAGCATGTAAGCTATTTATGGGATGATGCCAAAGCCGCAGAGCTCGTGGGTGATGAAGTGGCATTGCTCATTTACCGTTCAAATCTTTTAGGTGCCGATCTGCGGCTCACCAACTATGGCGGTGGCAATACCTCATGTAAGGTTACAGCGAAAGATCCCCTAACGGGAGAAGATACCGAAGTAATGTGGGTAAAGGGATCAGGCGGCGACCTGGGTACTTTAAAAAAGAGCGGCCTTGCTGCACTGTACGTTAACCGCCTGCGCAGCCTTACAAATGTTTACCGTGGTATTGAACATGAAGACGAAATGGTTGAGCTTTTTAACCATTGCATTTTTGACCTGAGCTCAAAAGCGCCATCAATAGATACGCCGCTGCATGGCTTTTTACCCTTTAAACACATTGATCACCTGCATCCCGACGCCGCAATTGCTATCGCGGCAGCAAAAGATGGTAAAAAAATAACACAAGAGCTGTTTAAAGGAACAATAGGCTGGGTTGAATGGCAAAGGCCGGGTTTTGACCTTGGCTTAAAGCTAAAACAATGCCTTGACGACAACCCCGGCATCCGTGGAATAATGCTGGGCTCGCATGGTTTATTTACCTGGGGCGATACCGCTTATGAAAGCTATATGAACACGCTTGAAGTAATTGAGCAAAGCGCTGAATATTTGGAGCAAAACTACGGTAAAAAAGGACCGGTATTTGGCGGTGTTAAGCTTATTAGCCCTGCAGAAGATGTTCGCAAAAAACAGGCTATCGCGATAGCGCCAATACTGCGTGGTTTTTGCTCGGGCAATGTACGGATGATTGGCCATTTTACGGATGATAGCCGTGTACTTGAATTTACCAACTCGAACGATTTGGATACATTGGCCCCAATGGGAACCAGTTGTCCCGATCATTTTTTAAGAACTAAGATCAGTCCGCTGGTTTTAGAACTCGAGACTGAAGATGATCTAACGGATATCAAAGCCATAAAAGAAAAACTGGCTCCTGCGTTTGAGGCTTACCGCAAAATGTATGCGGCGTATTACGAAAGCTGCAAACATCCAAACAGCCCCGCCATGCGCGATGCCAACCCGGTTGTTATCCTTTACCCCGGTATAGGCATGTTCACCTTTGCAAAAGATAAACAAACCGCCCGCGTTGCTGCTGAGTTTTACATCAATGCCATCAACGTGATGAAGGGCGCTGAGGCAATATCTGAATATACCTCATTGCCGCGCCAGGAAGCTTTTAATATTGAGTACTGGTTACTTGAGGAAGCAAAGCTGCAGCGCATGCCGAAACCAAAATCACTTTCGGGACGCATTGCCCTGGTAACTGGCAGCGCCGGCGGAATAGGAAAAGCCATAGCCAAAAAATTTGCTGATGAAGGTGCTTGTGTAGTTATAAACGACAATGATGCAGACCGTTTAGGCCACGCCAAAGAAGAATTTTTGAAACAATATGGTAAAGATGTTTACACCACAGCATTAATGGACGTGACTGATAAAGCAGCTATTATCAAAGCTTACGAAGCTGCTGTTTTAGCATTTGCCGGAGTGGACCTGGTAGTTAACTGCGCAGGCTTATCCATCTCAAAACCAATTGAAGAACATACCGAAAAAGACTGGGACCTGCTTTTTGATGTATTGGTAAAGGGCCAGTTTATGGTTACCCAGGCAGGCGTTGAGGTTATGCGCAAGCAGGATACCGGCGGCGATGTAATAAACATAGTAAGCAAGAATGCGCTGGTATCGGGCCCTAATAATGCAGGTTACGGATCGGCAAAGGCTGCGCAATTACACCTCAGCAGGTTAAACGCAGCTGAATTGGGTAAAGATAATATTCGTGTAAACGTTGTTAACCCCGATGCTGTTATATCTGACAGTAAGATCTGGGCGGGCGATTGGGCTGCCGGACGGGCAAAAGCTTACGGCGTAACCGTTGAAGAATTACCTGCTTATTACGCCAAAAGAACATTGTTGAATGAGATCATCCTGCCGGAAGATATTGCCAATGCCTGCTTTGCTTTGGTTGGCGGCTTACTTAACAAATCAACCGGGAATGTTTTGAATGTAGATGGTGGGGTTGCAATGGCCTTTGTGAGGTAAGGACTGTAGTAAGAACCGTTAAATAAAAGCGTTCCGGATAAGTTTCGGGGCGCTTTTTGTTTTTGTAGATATAGCAAACAAATGTTAACTAATTTATATTCTTTGTGTTATACTGTTTCACAAAATAATGAGTATTATTAGTAGGTAGTATTTATAACGCCTTAATATTCATGAAAAAAAAGCTGATCCTGTTAAATATATTCTTCTTTGTATTTTCTGCCGTAATTGCGCAAGGGAGCTGGGAGCTTAAGAAAAATGAAAATGGGATAGCCGTTTATACCCGCAAACCTGCAACCGGGAATCTAAAGGAATTGAGGGTTGTTTGTGAACTTGATGCAACCAAGGCGCAGTTGATCAGTACATTACAGGATATTGGCAATTATAACGACTGGGTGTATTCAAACAAGAAGTCGGAAATATTAAAAAGCCTGAATCCGCATAAAATAATTTACTATACCGAATCACGCTTGCCGTGGCCCATTAAAGACCGCGACCTGGTTGTGCAGCTTGATATTAATTCAGGCCCTGAAATTTTAGAGATCCAGGCAAAAAGTATTCCTGAATACCTGCCGCAAAATAAAAAATTTGTCCGTGTTCCTTATTCATTAGCAAAGTGGAAAGTAACCCAGGCCAACGACAATAAATTAAAAGTCGACTATACTTTTAGTGTTGATCCGGGTGGCAGTATCCCATCGTGGCTTGTTAATGCAACCATGGCTATAGGCCCCTATAATTCGTTTGTTAAGCTAAGAGAAGTGCTGGAGAAAAAGAATAGTAAATGATATTTTGCATTATTAACTCCTGGTATTAATCCTAATTATTAATCGAACCAAACAATCGGCTTAAATACCAATCGAGTCCTTTTTAGCAATCCTTTAAAAAATATTTACCGTAACCTGAAACCTCAACAGCTATTTAGGCGACTAACACCCTAAATAGTTGATATGAAAACAAAGATCCCTGCGCTGTTACTTTTCTTTTTAGCTGCCATGTCTTCAGTTTGTGCACAAAGCCCGTCGCCGGTTCAAAAGATCAGAGCGGTTGAAAATGGTCTAACGCCCAATGCGGAAATTATTTTTGCGGATAGTGTTTCAAAGCATTTTAATATTGAGGAACGAATGCATTATTATAATATTCCTTCGGTATCAATAGCTGTGATCAATAACGGTAAGATAGCATGGGCGAAAGCTTACGGGCTAGCTGATGTAACCGATAACCGCAAAGCAGATCCACACACCCTTTACCAGGCGGCATCAATCAGCAAATCTATCAATGCGCTTTGTATTCTTAAACTGGCCCAGGATGGTAAATTAGATTTGGACAAAGACATTCGTGCCTACTTGAATACATGGACTTTCCCGGATAATGACCTTTCAAAAGGGAAAACAATAACATTAAAGAACCTTTTGAGCCACACTGCCGGCTTAAGTACCGGCGGATTTAGAGGTTATTTAAAAGGCGATTCACTGCCCTCTATTAACCAGGTACTTGATGGCATGCGTCCAGCAAACAGCGATGCCGTAAAACCAGTGCTGGTACCGGGTACAGCAAAACAGTATTCAGGCGGCGGAACCCTGGTTACTAAAAAGATCCTGGTAGATAATATCAATGCTGACTATGCCGGATTGATCAGAACGATAGTATTGCAACCCTTGGGTATGACAGGCAGCACTTTTGTACAACCTTTACCCGTACACTATAAAAATTTTGCTGCGGCTTATGACATCAACAAAAAGGAAATGCCCGGCAAGTATTACATTTACCCGGAACAGGCGCCTGATGGTTTATGGACAAACCCTACTGATTACGCCAAATTTATTCTGGCACTGCAGCGATCAATTAAAGAAGACGGTGGTTTTTTAAACAAAAAAATGGCCAACGAGATGATAACACCGGTGCTTGAAGGCTCGGACGCGGCATTGGGGGTTTTTATAAAAGAAAAAGGTGGTGAAAAGTATTTTACGCATACCGGTGCAAATATGGGTTACCGCAGCATTTATTACGGCAGTTTTAGCACGGGGAACGGTGTTGTAATCCTTATCAATTCAGATAATGATAAAATATTGGACGAACTGGTAAATAGCGTGGCTGTGGCTTACAACTGGAAGGGGTTTTATAATCCCGAAGTACGAAAGCTAGTTAAACTGCCGGATACACTGGACAGCCATTACATCGGCGAATACCAAAGTGAGCAACCCGCCTTAAAAATTAAAATTGTCCGCAAAAATGGTGAGCTGCAGCTTTCGGCACGTGGCAATGGCAATTTTGAGCGGATGTATTTTACCGGTAATGGCAGTTTCTTTTTAATGTCATCGCCAAATACTTTGGCTGCTATAATAAACGCTGGCGATGGCAAAACCTATAACCTGGTAGTAAAGCAAGGCGATAAAGTACTGATTACTGCCCGGAAAATAAATTAATATTTAAATCCCGGAAACACGATATGAAAAATGCTCCACCAGCCGTTTTCATTGGACAGATATAATTTAAACCCTCCCTGTATAACAACCGTTTCTCCGTTTTCTAAAACAGCATTGTATTTTACACCCCCTTCGGCATGGCCTAAGCCGCCGTTTTCATTCAGCTCAAATTTTATTTCTTTAATAAAATAATCTTCGTTAGTAAAAGCCTTATAGGCATCAAAAATGTTTTTCAGCTGGGCTACCAGATCTTTTTTGCTTAATACTCTTCTGTCGGGTAATATAAAATGGTCTGCCAGTTCCCAGCTGTTTTCATCAAAACTTTGTTTAAACCATTGAGATAAAAATTCAATAGCCCGGTTTTGAATATCTTTTTTATGATTGGGGTGAAACTCTTCATAATCAAAGTTTGTGGTCATCCCCGGGAGCATGAAATCATCGGTTTCTTTTTCAAAAAGCTCTTCAGTAATAAAATGGTACCGGGTACGGTTGTCGTATTCTTCATCAAAATGCACTACGATATTATTTTTAGCAAGCAAGCTTGTTACTTCTTCCAAAGCAAGTTCAATAGCCCTGTCATCCAAATCCTCCGTTTTTTTAAATTCCGGCTTACCCAGCAGATCGTAAATTATGGTGCGTTTTGAATTTGCATAATTCTGCTCAAATGCGAATATGTTTTTAAGGAATTCATTTTCAATTTCAGGGGGAAGATTGCCTGAACTATGTGATTGCCCGCCAAGCTCAGCCTGCAATTTTAAACGCAGCAATTCATTTTCCATCCGCAGATTTTCTTCGGGATCATTGCTTAGTGGCTGGTCAGGCATCTCGTCATTGTTATTAGTCATATTGATAAGGTATTAGCAATTATTAAGTCAAATTTAATTTATAAACCGTCAATAATGAAATTTTTACAACATCCTGTAAAAAACTTGTTTCAATACACTTAGGCAAAAAATAGTACTGTTAAATTCACATTTATTTTCTTAATTTTAACTTCTTTATAAACCAGTTATAACGCTCATTGCTTCTTTATTTATGCGGCGGAAATTATATTTATTAGGAGTCCTGTGCGCAGGATGCGTTTTAGGCATGTTTAATGCCTGTAATAATTCTGCGTCAAATATTGAGGATCAGATTCCCGATACAATAAGCTATAATTTTAATATCCGGCCCATTCTTTCCGATAAATGTTATAAATGCCATGGCCCCGATGCAAGCAAAAGGCAGGCAGGCTTAAGACTGGACAAACCGGAGAGCGCATTTAAAGCATTGAAGGATAATCCGGGGGCGCATGTTTTGGTTCCGGGTAGTCCGGAAATGTCAGAGCTGTTCAGGCGGGTATCAACCAATGATACTTCTGAAATGATGCCTCCGGCAAATTCAAACCTTAAACGCTTAACACCGCATGAGGTTGACCTGGTAAAAAAATGGATCAAGCAAGGCGCCAAATACGAAAAGCACTGGGCTTTTGTACCACCTAAGTTATGGCCTGTTCCCGAAGTTAAGGACAAAGAATGGCCCAAAAATCAGATTGACAATTTTATCCTTCATAAACAGGAACAATATGGCATTAAGCCTAATCCTGAGGCGGATAAAGAGCATCTTTTAAAACGCGTAAGCCTTGATTTAACGGGTTTGCCCCCCAGCCTTGAAATGCAGAACAGGTTTTTGACTGATAAAAGCCCGGATGCTTATAACAAAGTGGTTGATGAGCTGATGAAAAGCCCGGCTTATGGCGAGAAAATGGCTTTGCACTGGATGGATGTTGCCCGTTATGCCGATTCGCACGGCTACCAGGATGATAATTACCGTACACAATGGCCATGGAGGGATTGGGTGATCCATGCTTATAATGAAAATTTACCTTACAACAAGTTTATATCCTGGCAGCTAGCCGGCGACCTGATGCCAAACGGCACAAAAGAACAATTGCTGGCTACCGGCTTTAACCGCAACCATAAAATAACCGAAGAAGGAGGGGTAATAGATGAAGAATACCGTGTTGCTTATGTTACCGACCGCACCAACACCTTTGGTAAAGCACTGTTGGGGGTAACCATGGAGTGTGCACATTGCCACGACCATAAATACGACCCTTTTTCGCAAAAGGAATATTACCAGCTTTTTTCGTTTTTTAACAGCGTGAAGGAGCCTGGCATCCAATCAACAGTTGGCGGCCCCGAAACTTATGCCAAGCGGCCGATGATGCAGATTACCAACGACGATGTAAAAAGCATTTTGAAATTTGTAAACAAACAGGATACCGGCAAGCTCATCGTTTCTGTAATGGGCGATAGCGAAGTTTACCGCAAAACCTACATCCTTAAAAGAGGCAACTATGATACACATGGCGACGAGGTAGAGCCAGGTACCCCAAAAGCTATTTTGCCTTTTGATAATTCGTTACCGAAAAACAGGCTGGGTTTGGCTGAATGGCTTTTTGATAAAAGGAACCCGCTCACGGCCCGGGTATTTGTAAACCAAACCTGGCAGGAGCTATTTGGCAAAGGCATTGTAAAAAGCGCCGGCGATTTTGGGATGCAGGGCGATCTGCCTTCGCACCCCGAGCTACTGGACTGGCTGGCCGTTGATTTTATGAATCATGGCTGGGATATGAAACGCCTGGTAAAACAAATGGTGATGTCTGCCACATACAGGCAATCGTCTGTATTCACCCCGGATAAAATGAAGATCGACCCGGACAATACATTGTTATCACGCGGACCTCGTTACCGTTTACCTGCAGAGTTAGTAAGGGATTTGGTATTGGCGAGCAGTGGCTTATTGACCCATACCATTGGCGGCCCGAGCGTAAACCCATACCAGCCCCCGGGCCTTTGGGAAAATGCAACATCAGGCCGCGGTATTCTGGCCAGTTATAAACAGGTACACGGGCCTGATCTTTATCGCCGGGGTATGTACACACTAATAAAACGAACTGTTCCCCCAGTTGAAATGGCCATATTCGACGCCAGTAACCGTGATCAATGCGAGGTAAAAAGATTACGTACCAACACGCCTTTACAAGCATTACTGATGGAGAATGATCCTACCGTGCTGGAAGCAGCAAGGGTTTTAGCTGCTAAATTATTAAGCGATAACAGCCCTGCAAATGATAAGATCAAAAAAGCTTTCCGGCTGATCATGTGCCGGATGCCAAATGAAAAGGAGTTGGGGATCTTAACCGGTTATTATAACGATCAGCTTAAAACATTAAATAAAAAGGATGCTCAAAAAGTGCTGAGCGTGGGTGAATATCCCATCCCCCAAAACATTGATAAAGTAGTATTGGCCGCTATGATGAAAACCATTGATACAATTTATAATTTAGAGGAAGCGATTACAAAAACCTGATGGCAATGGAAAAAGATATTTTAGAGCATCGCCTCAATATAAACAGGCGCAGGTTTCTCTCAAGGTTAAGCCTGGGGATAGGGAGCATTGCCTTGGGCTCGTTGCTTATTCCTGATCTTTTTAGCGGCAGCGGCTCTGAAAGCGAGGCCGATTTTATCCCAGGGATCCCCAATTTTGCGCCAAAGGCCAAACGGGTGATCTACCTTTTCCAGGATGGCGCCCCTTCTCAACTGGAATCATTTGATTATAAGCCAAAGCTAAGAGAAATGATGGGGCAAGATCTGCCGGCATCCGTTCGTGGCACCCAGATCTTAACCGGGATGACTGCCAACCAAACGCATTTTCCGCTGGTGGGTTCATTTTATGATTTTAAACAATATGGCGAATCCCGGGCATGGGTGAGTGACTTGTTTCCGCATATTGGGAAAATAGCTGATGATATCTGTATCATTAAATCGATATATACCGAGGCTATTAACCATGACCCCGCTTTAACTTTCTTCCAAACCGGCGCACAGCAGGGTAACCGCCCCAGCATGGGGTCGTGGGTGAGTTATGGGTTGGGCAGCGAAAATAAAAACCTGCCTGCCTTTACGGTATTGCTTTCAAAGGGCAAAGGTAACGGGCAAGGCGTATATTCAAAGCTTTGGAGCAATGGCTTTTTAGATTCCATTCACCAGGGGGTACAGTTTAGCAGCGGCGAAAACCCGGTGCTTTATCTGAATGACCAGCCAGGAATTGACAGGCGCGAACGTCGCAAAATGCTGGATAAGCTGGCGGAATTAAACGATATCAGCTACAAAGAATTCGGCGATCCGGAGATCTCTGCAAAAGTGCAGCAGTACGAAATGGCTTACCGGATGCAATCTGCTGTGCCTGAGATCATGGATGTTTCCAAAGAATCAGACGATATTATAAAAATGTACGGTCCGGATTGCCTGGTGCCGGGCACCTATGCCGCCAATTGTCTTTTGGCGCGCAAGCTCTCTGAAAACGGGGTGCGATTTGTCCAGCTTTATCACCAGGGATGGGATCAGCATAGCAACCTGCCGCAGGAAATGGCTGGCCAGGCGAAGGATGTTGACCAGGCATCGGCAGCATTGGTTACCGACCTTAAACAGCGTGGCCTGCTTGACGAAACTTTAGTAATTTGGGGTGGCGAATTTGGCCGTACCAACTATAGCCAGGGTAAGCTGGAAAAAGCTAATTATGGGCGAGATCACCACCCGCGCTGCTTTAGCATCTGGATGGCGGGCGGCGGGATTAAGCCCGGAATAGTTTATGGCGAATCGGACGAATTTGGGTACAATATTGTGAAAGACCCGGTTCACGTACATGATTTTCACGCAACCATATTAAACCAATTAGGGCTCGATCATAAAAAATTAACTTTTAAAAGCCAGGGCCGCAGGTACAGGCTAACAGATGTTGCCGGGAATGTGGTAAAGGGGATATTGGTCTGAACCGGGATTTGGGGGGATTAAAAGATTAGTTGGATTTTAATCCATTGTTATCTGAAAAATCCTTAAATCCATCCAAATCCCGGTTCAGATAAAAAAATCGGTGAAATCAATTTTAAGAAATCGGTGAAATCAAAATAAATATGGAAAGAAGAAAATTCATCAAGCAGTCAGCCGTATTTACGGGAAGCTTTTTTATAGCAAAAGACATGTTGGCAAAAAATGATAGTCCAATTTACGGCCATGGCAATATGCGTTACCGCATGGATAAGGCATGGAGCAAGGCCGATCCGTTAAAAAACCCGGTGAACGACTGTCATGAGATGGTACAGGATTCAAAAGGCAGGATCCTGCTGCTCACTAATGAAACAAAGAACAATGTGCTCATCTATAATAAATCGGGTAAGCTGCTGGATACCTGGGGGCATGAGTTTCCGGGAGCGCACGGCCTTACTTTGGTTAATGAGAACGGCACTGAGTTTTTGTTTATAACCGATACTGTAAAACACCAGGTTTATAAAACCACGATGGATGGCAAGATCCTGATGACCATTGATGTGCCACTTGAAACCGGTGTTTATAAAAAGCCCGAAGATTTTATCCCTACCGAAACAACAGTTGATACCAATGGCGATTTCTTTATTGCTGATGGCTATGGCTCGCAATACATAATGCATTATGATAAAAACGGGAAGCTGAAAAATTTTTTTGGCGGACGCGGTGATGGTGATGAGCATTTGGATAATGCGCACGGCATTGTGATTGACAGGCGCAACCCAACGCCAACCCTGCTGATTACCGACCGTACCCGTAATTGTTTTAAACGCTTTAGTATGGATGGTAAGCTGATGGAAGTTATCAAGCTTCCCGGAGCATGCGTATGCCGCCCGGTAATAAAAGGCGATCATTTATTCGCTGCGGTACTGCGCTCACCCAATTTAAATGCTGAGAATACTGGCTTTACAACCATCCTTGATAAGAACAACAAAGTGGTATCAAACCTTGGCGGTACTGAGCCGGTATATAAAGACGGCATATTACAACCCATGGCACAGGCCGAAAAGATCTTTTTGAACCCGCATGATGTACTGGTTGATAATGATGAGAATTTGTATGTTGCGCAATGGGCATCGGGCAAGGTTTATCCTTATAAGTTTACAAGGGTATAAGACATTATATACAAACTTTGCGCTCTCTGCGGTTGCTTCGTGACTTCTGTGGTTATTTTTTGTAACCACAAAGTTCACAGAGAAAAATACACGGAGAAACACGGAGATTTAATAAACCTATAGAACTAAAATTTTAAACTATTCATACTAGATGATAAAAAGCAAGCACAAAAGTTTTGCGGAGAATTTGTTATTTGCCCTTAATATTTTTATCATCTTTTTTCTGTTATTCGGGTCGGACATAGTTATCCCACAATGGCTGCAGCCGGTTGGCAGATTGCACCCACTGATCCTCCATTTCCCTATTGTGGTGTTGATAATGGCCATGATGCTGGAATTTTTCAGGTTTAAGGAAAGGTTCAGCACAGAAAAGCTGTATCATGATTTCACTACCTACCTGTGGTTAACAGGGGCGATTTTTGCTGCATTTACAGCAATTATGGGCTTGTTTTTATCAAAAGAACCTGGCTATGAGGGCAGTACCCTGCAGTGGCACAAGTGGCTGGGGGCCGGCGTTGTTTTTGTGTCGACAATAATTTACTGGTGCCGCAGTGCCGGGTGGTACAATGTGAAAGTTGCAAGATCAGGAGCTGCTGTTGTCGTGCTGTCGCTGGTACTTGCAGGTCATTTTGGTGCCGACCTTACCCATGGCGATAACTTTGTGCTGGCCCCGGTTTGGCATCCCGAAAAAAAATTAATACCGGTTGATAGAGCCCTGGTTTACCGCGACGTTATCCAACCCATATTTGAAAGCAAGTGCATTAGCTGCCATAACCTTGATAAAACAAAAGGCGGCCTGATGCTGATAGATGAAAAGTCAATTTTAAAAGGCGGTAAAGATGGTAAGCTGATTGTTCCCGGGCAACCGCAGATCAGCCTGCTTTTGCAGCGGGTCCACCTGGTTGCCGAGGATAAAAAGCACATGCCACCAGCAGGCAAGCCACAGCTGACCCCGGATGAATTGAACCTGCTTTACCTTTGGGTAAAAGACAATGCAGATTTTAAGAAAAAGGTGATCGATCTGCCTGTTCATGATTCATTAAGGCTCATTGCATCAACTTATTTAAAGCCTGCCGAAGAAACAGAAGAGAAATATGATTTTGCTGCCGCAGATGATAAGCTCATCAAAAAGCTGAATAATAATTACCGGGTTATTTTTCCGCTTGCAAAAGAATCACCGGCATTGGGGGTAAACATCTATAATAAAAGCACCTATCAACCCAAAACATTAGAAGAGTTAAGCGCGGTAAAAAAACAAGTGGTATCACTTGATGTAAGCAAGATGCCTGTAAAAGATGCTGAGCTAAAAACCATTGCACAATTTGAAAACCTGCATGTGCTTAACCTGAATTTTACTGATATTACCGGGAGTGGATTAAAGGAATTGGCAAGGCTCAAATATTTAAAATTGATCTCGCTTGCAGGCACACCGCTTAATGCAACAGCTGTTAAACAGATCAGCGCTATAAAAAGCCTCACAAAAATTACCCTATGGGATACTGGCTTAACCGATGCTGAAGTACAGGATCTGCAAAAGCACAACAAAAACATTGAATTTATAAAGAGCTTTAAGGATGATGGCAAACCAATTAAGCTAAATGATCCTCAATTGAAAAACACCACGCTGGTGTTTGCCAAATCCATCCCGGTGCAGTTAAGCCACCCTATAAAAGGTGTTGAGCTGCGCTATACAACCGACGGCACCAATCCCGACAGCATAAAATCTGCCATTTATAAACCGGGCCTTGAGCTTGCCCAAAACACAAGCGTAAAAGTAAAAGCATATAAGTCCGGCTGGCTTAGCAGCGATGTAGTGCAGTTTAATGTATTTAAAAGCACCTACACGCCTGATAGCATCAGCTTTATAGCCCCTCCTAATACAAAATACAGCGCTGATGGTGCTAAATCGCTAATAGATAAGGACCTTGGCGGTACAAATTTTGGTAATGGCAAGTGGATAGCAGCGCAAAAGAACATAGAGATCTATATGCAGTTTGCCAGGCCGGTTGATCTGCATACCATCACCATAAATTGTTTACGGAACATTGGCAGCCAGATCTTTTTACCGATTGGGATTGAGATTTGGGGCGGCGCAGACCTGAACCATATGA
The DNA here is from genome assembly GCA_028287925.1 of Mucilaginibacter sp. Lineage (GTDB taxonomy): Bacteria > Bacteroidota > Bacteroidia > Sphingobacteriales > Sphingobacteriaceae > Mucilaginibacter. The sequence continues at coordinate 16,124 of JAQBOS010000583.1, forward strand.
AATTATTAAGCAATGTAATCCCGCCCGATGCCAAAAAGGATGACCCTGCAATGGCGATGGGCATTGATTGCAAGCTGAATACTGCTAAACCCATTACTTGTTTAAAGATCATCGCAAAAAATATTCAAAAGCTGCCATCCTGGGACCCGGTAAAAAAAGGGCCGGAATGGGCATTTATGGATGAGATCTTTTTAAATTAGTTCGATATAAGGCCGATATTATAGTGTTTGATTATCAGTCACTTACAGCTATTTATTCACTGAAAAAAAGTAAAGTTCCTGATAATCAGTATGTTTCATAGCGTTCCGGGTGTTCCACGTGCAAAAGTGGAACGCTTTGCCGGCGTGGATACACAAATTTGTGCTTCGCCTCAACAAGGTTGGAGAAGGGTTGAGGTGAGGTGACCGTTTGCTTATGTCGAACTCATGTTAAATTAGAGGCTTCGCTTTTATAATTTAAAAATATATAACACCGATGAACGAACAGCAATTACGGAAACGGATCAGGATTTGGGTACTGATCTTTATTATCAGCCTCGTACTAAGCGGGGTTACAGCATTCCCCATTGAAACTGAGCTGACTTTTATGGTGAATCATTCATCCATATTCCCGGCATTTATGGCACATTGGATAGAAACCATTTACACCGCAGTTAAAGATACCAATACCCGCTATCCTTATTTAAGTTACGGGACCGATTGGCTGGCTTTTGGTCATATAGTTATTGCTACCGCATTTATTGGTCCGCTTAAAGATCCTGTAAAAAACATCTGGGTAATCCAATTCGGGATGATTGCCTGCATAATGGTTTTACCGCTGGCATTTATTGCCGGCCCCATCCGGCAGATTCCTGTTTACTGGCGGTTGATAGATTGCTGTTTCGGTGTTTTCGGGATCATTCCGCTTTATATCTGTTATAAAGGCATCAGGAAGCTGGAGGAATTAGAAACCCGGTAAAAAACACCTCTGCGTGGTCCAATTTAATTACTGCCATCTGCCAACTTAAAACTGCCAACTGATTTTCTACCTTTGCACACATGATTGAGGTTATATTAAAGAAGGGCAAAGAAAAAGCAGTTTTACACCGCCACCCATGGGTGTTTTCGGGCGCCATTGAAAAGGTAAATGGAAAACCTGCAAATGGCGATATTGTAAAACTGACTGATGCCAAAGGCGCTTTTATGGCCTATGGCTTTTATAACGATCAATCAAGGGTTGCGCTGCGTTTGCTGGAATGGGATGAAGCTGTTGCCGTTGATGAGCAATGGTTCAGGGAAAAAGTAGCAGTAGCAGTGGAAGGTCGCAGTAGTTTATTGGTAGCGAGAGTAACCAACACCTGCCGTTTAATATTCAGCGAATCTGATTACCTGCCGGGACTGATAGTTGATAAATATGCCGATCACCTGGCTGTGCAAGTTTTAACATCAGGTATTGAAAAAATGATGCCCTGCATTATTGATGAACTGCAGCGTTTGCTAAAACCTGAAAGTATTTTTGATAAAAGCGATGCATCCTCCCGCAACCACGAAGGATTGCAAACCCAAAACATTGTGCTCGCTGGGAATCACCCCCCTGAAAGGGTTGAGGTTATTGAAAACGGAATTAAGTATAATATAAACATTGCCGAAGGGCAAAAATCCGGGTTTTATTGCGATCAGCGCGATAACCGCAAAATTGTGGCAGCATACGCCACAGGAAAAAAGGTGCTGGATTGCTTTAGCTATACCGGCGGCTTTACCTTAAACGGTCTGCAAAACGGCGCTGCTGCTGTTACAGCTGTTGATAGTTCGGTATTGGCGATTGATACCTTAAAAGAAAATGTGCTGCTGAATAAGCTTGATGGTGCTAAAGTAACAACCATAGCATCTGATGTAAATAAACAGCTTCGTAAATTCAGGGATGAGGGCGAGCTGTTTGATATTGTGGTGCTTGATCCGCCGAAGTACGCTCCATCAAGGTCGGCATTGGATAAAGCATCGCGTGCTTATAAAGACCTAAACCGTTTAGGTATGCTGCTGCTTAACAAGGGGGGCTTGCTGGCAACTTATTCCTGCTCGGGCGCTATGGACATGGAAACCTTTAAACAGGTGCTGGCATGGGCCGCTTTGGATGCAGGGAAACAGGTGCAATTTATTCACCAGTTTTGCCAGCCGGAAGATCACCCCATAAGGGCATCATTCCCGGAAGGTGAGTATTTGAAGGGGCTGCTTTGCAGGGTGTTTTGAGGTGGCGAAAAAAAACTTACGAAGTTTTTAAAACTTCGTAAGTTTCAGTAAAGGATTTTTTTTAATAAATTTTCTGGCTTTTGTCCTGTCCTTAAAACATCATTCGTCATTGGGGTATAAACATTAAAACACTAAGTATCATGAAAGATTTTCTTTTAGTTTACAGAAACGATTTCAAGAACCAGCCAACTGGTTCTCCGGAAGAATTGCAGGCTGTCACCAAAAAATGGATGGATTGGATCGGCGGTATTGCTGCCCAAAACAAATTAACCAACCAGGGCAACCGCCTGGGTTCAGAAGGTAAAGTAGTAAGGCCAAACAATGTGGTTACAGACGGCCCTTACACCGAAATTAAAGAATTGATAGGTGGGTATTCTATTATCAATGCTGAATCGTACGATGAAGCTGTTGAGATAGCAAAAGGCTGCCCGATTTTTGAATTTGGTGGAAACGTAGAAGTGCGTGACATTAACCCAATGTAAGTTAAATAAACATCGAATAATGAATAATGATTGACTTCGGCGTTCGATATTCGGCATTCATTATTCGATATTTAAACTTTTTTACTTAAGCCTTTGTATTATTGCAAAGGCTTTTTTCATTATGGAACAACAGGAATTGATCCCGCATTTATTCAGAACAGAGTTTAGTAAAATTACGGCTGTACTGGGTAAGCTATTTGGTTTTGAGCACATAGAGATTGCCGAAGACATTGCCAGCGATACCTTTTTACTGGCCTCAGAAACCTGGAGCATAAAAGGCTTGCCCGAAAACCCGGTGGCGTGGCTTTACACCATAGCAAAAAATAAGGCCCGCGACTATTTAAGGCGCAATAAGTTATTTGCCGAAAAAATTACCACAGAGATCCGATATAGCAACACCGAATTGCATGAGATAGACATCGATCTGTCTGACAATAATATCATTGACAGCCAGCTGCAAATGATGTTTGCCATTTGCCACCCTTCCATCCCTGCCGAGGCACAGATTGGTTTGTCGTTACGCATCCTTTGCGGTTTTGGAATTGAAGAGATTGCCAATGCCTTCCTAAGTAATAAAGAAACTATTAATAAACGCCTTACCAGGGCGAAAGGAAAATTACGGGAAGAAAATGTGAAGATTGCTTTCCCGGTAAGCGCGGAGATTGATAAAAGGCTTGAAACTGTATTGACTACCTTGTACCTGCTATTTAATGAAGGATATTATTCTCTTTCGCAAAATACCAGCTTAAGGAAAGAGCTTTGCCTGGAGGCTATGCGCCTTAACTATTTGCTTGCCGCAAATGAGGCTACAAATAAACCAATGGTAAATGCCTTGCTGGCCTTAATGTGTTTCCATGCATCAAGATTTGAGGCCAGGATAAACCAGCATGGCGAACAGGTTTTATATGATGACCAGGATATCAATCTTTGGGACAATGAGCTGATAAAAAGAGGAAAATATTATTTAAATGCCGCCGCAGAAGGCAACGAAGTATCAAAATACCATCTTGAAGCCGGCATAGCCTGGTGGCATACCAATCGTAACGATACAGCTGAAAAATGGGAAGGTATTTTGCAGCTGTATAACAAGCTGCTCATAATTGAATATTCACCAATGGCTGCATTGAACCGAACCTATGCCCTTGCAAAAGCAAATGGTAAACCGGCCGCTATTGCTGAAGCTGAAAAACTAAAACTTGTGGATAATCATTTGTATTATTCCTTATTGGGTTATTTATATACTGATGTGGATAATGAAAAAGCCGTTGAACATTTAAAAAAAGCGCTTGAGCTGGCAAAGTCAGAAACAGACAAGGCGACAATAGAGAAAAATATAAATAAGATACCGACTAAGACTAAGATTTAGTCCACTAGACGGATTCTTTAAATCCCTAAAATGATATTCTTAAACTCGTCTATAGTAACAATATTAATCTTTGGGAAGTCAATTATTTTTAAGTGATTAAAATGCTTATCGTTAGTAACCAGGTAATCGGCATTTCCGGAGATAGTAAGATCTGCAAATTTATTATCATCAGGGTCCTGTTCAATAAGATTCCATTTGAAGTAAGGTTCATCAAAAATAACGTTTGGCGCAACGCTTAATATTGATAATATATAATTTGCCGTTTTTTCAGAGTATTTGCTTCCGATTTTTTCTTCATACTCCGTCATTATTTCATTACCAATCAGCCATTCAAAGCGCTCCTCTTTGAAAGCCAGGTATAGCCAGTAATGATTACTTTGAGGAGGAATAGATGCCAAAAGGCAATTTGTATCAATAACAGCAACCATCAATCATTGCTGTTTAGCATTGCATCAAAGTCTTTTTGCGTATAACCTTTTTTATCTAAAACATCAGCAACTTCTTCTTTCAATAGATCAGAAAAATGGTCAACCATTAACCTTTTTAAGGTTAAAGTTTCCTTTTCAGACATTGGCCTATTAAATAGCCTGAGCAAGCTAACCTGTATTGCATTAAGTTCTGTATGTGATTTTTGAGCTATTGCCATAGTTTTATTGTTAAAACTTATAACAAATTTACGGAATTAGTAATTACATATCAATAATTTCAATATGCTGATATCTACAAACTTACAGTTAATGCAAATGGATTTTATTTAATGGATACATTAACATTAGAGCCTTAGAAAGTTTTTAAATTTTCTAAGGCTCTTATGAAAACCAAATTCATGAAATTCGTCCTAATTCGTGTTTATATTATTCAAAATGTACGCCTCCATAGCTGGTATTAATAGTTACTCTGGCATCTGAATTGCCTTTACCAACATGCCCCTTATAGTTACGGGTTGTGCCAATGTGTTTGCTGCCATCAGGCGGGTTTTTGCTGGTGATAAATACGTTATTATCATTGTAGTTGAAGCCGCCATAGCTTGTGGTAATATCAAACTCAAAGTTGCTGTTTGGTGAAATGCCCACATCTGCTCCAGAATAAGAACTATTGATGTTCAGCCTTTTTAATGAGCTTGCAACGTCACCTATTTTAAAGCCACCTACATATGATAAGTCAAACTCGCCGATGCCCTTTAATTTACCCAATTTAAATGAACCATAGCTCAAGTCGGCCTTTAGGTTGTTGCATTCTTCCATATCAACGCTTCCGTACGAAAAATCAAGTCTGCCGCCATTCATCGAGCCAACTTTTAAGCTGCCATAGCTGCCCTCAATCTCATTTGATGGGTTTGATAAGCTTTGTACTGAAGTGCTGCCATAAGATGTGCTGATTTTTACCCTTCCATCAAGGTCAGGCAATTCAATTGAGCCGTAGCTTGCTTCAACATTCAGATCTGTTTTGGCAGGCATATAAACCACATAATTTATGGTAAGCTTTTGTTTTTTATTTCTTCCGCCAAAATTAAAAAGGCTCCAAAACCCATCGTCATCCCGCGAGATATTAGTTTTAAATGATACCTGGTCGCCATTTTTACTATCGCTTATCTGTACGCCATTCATCAGTTTCTGAGCATCGTCATCGTTGCGGGCCTCAGCCTTAATCTGGATGTCAACCTTAACCTCGCGCCTGTCCCAGGTGTTCACGGTTATCTTACCATACTGATTGCTCAGCCTGATCCTGTCGTTAGCATCAAGAGGATAGCTCTTGCTGTAGTTTTTTATCTTTAAGCTTTGGTTGTCGCTTTCAGTTGCGTCCCCCTCCTCATTGTCAGCAACGTTAATATCAAGGTTCTTTAATAAACCATCAAGATTAAGCTCAATTTTTGGATCAACATTAATCACCTTGTCATCATCCCCGTCACTTACATTAATGCTTATACTTGATGCAAGGTTGTTTATTGATGCCGACAGGTTTTTGCCCAAATCCTTCATCCCGGCTTCAAGGCTTTTACCCAGATTATCCATTTTCGCCTGGAAATCCTCCTCGTTAAAGTTTGTTGTAACACAAACAACCGCCTTTTTTTTTGCTGAAGCAGGTTTCTTTTGCGCAAAGCCCGCGCTGTTAACGGCAAGCAGGGCAGTTAATACAAGCAGCGCCGGTTTATATATTCTTGATCTCATTGTTTTGTTCCTTTTTTGATTTGTTCAGCTGCTCAATAACATTTAATTGCTGGGTAAGCACTTGTGTTTGGACCTGTAAATTCCGGATCATTGCGCGTAAAACACGTTCCTGGTTAGGGCTATTGGCTAAATCGCTATTTAATTTTTTATAGGTTGAATCCATTTTGGCTATCTCGCTGCTAAACTCTTTATAAAGCGCAGGATCAGTTTTTGAGATTGATTTTAGCTCAGTACGTTTTGTTTCAATTAATGAAGTGTATTGAATTTGTTGCTGTGCATATAACGGGTTAATAGCAGCAAGATCAATCGGTTTCTTTTCCTGGCGATGCAGGTATGCTGCAAAACCTATCCCCATTATTACAATAACCGATGCAGCCACCCTTAGCACAAAGCCAAGCGAAAAAGTTTTTGTTTCACGCTTTTTTAATTCGCTTTCCTGCGGCGGCAAATGTTTTTCAATCCTGCTCCACAAATCTGCCGATGGTTCCAGGTCGTCAAATTCTTCCCTGTTCATTTTCATAAAATCCTCTAATCGCTTGCTCATGATGTTATCCCCTTTCTTTTTAAAATTTCCAGAAGTTTCCTTTTTGCCCTCAAAAACTGGGTGCGTGAGGTGTTTTCTGAAATATTCAATATTTGTCCTATTTCTTCGTGGTCATATCCTTCAAGCAGGTATAGCGATATTACTAACCTGTAGCCTTCAGGTAATTCCTTCATTGCTTCTTTAACCCTTGCCGCCTGGTATTGTGTTTCTTCCCCGTCATCATACTCCTCATCGGCAATATTTTCCAGTTGTTCGCCTTCCAGGTCTATAATATCCAGTTTGCGTTTGCGCAGCAGGTTGATAGACCGGTTAACAACTATTTGTTTAAGCCATAAACCAAAAGTGGTATCCTGCCTGAAATCCTTCAGCTTGCTAAAAGCATCAACAAAAGCTTCCTGCAAAACATCTTCAGCTTCGGCAATATTTCCCACTATCCTAAAGGCAACGTTTAACATTGCTTTAGAATACAGTTTGTACAGCTCATAACAGGCTTTTTTACTGCCTTGTTTGCATTCAACCACCAGGTTGTAATGCTTGTCAATATATACGGCTTCCAAATTTTGATCAGCTTGCATGTTATATGACGCAAAGGTTTTTACAACGTTGCATGGAGGGAGAATTTATTTCAGATATATTTCGGATTTCGGATGTTCAATGTCGGATTTATTATTGTTTAAATCAGGGTTTTAAAATCATCAATTTTACTAAATCCGAAATCGAACATCCGACATCCGAAATCGGTCCACCGCCTTCACCGCACTTTCATGCCTCTCTGGCCCGGTGCCGGATATGATTACATAGTTGGCATTAAGATCCTTTAATTCTTTTATCCATACTTCCATAAAATGTTCACGCATATTGGGAAAGTCACGTAATGGATCTTCTTCCCAGGGCAAATCGATATTTTGCAGCAGGTAAAGATCATATGGATGTTTAGGCAGCTCGTCCAGCACTTCCTGTGGCGATTTGCCGAACACTTGTTCGCTCCAGATCTTTACGGTCAGAAATGTGGTGTCGCAAATAAGCAGCTTGTTTGCCTTTGGCAATAGTTCAGCTTCAAGTGCAATCTGTCCGTAAAACATATTGATCTCATCCTGCCAGGTAGGTTGCCCGGTTAGTTTTTCACAATAACCCCTTGCAAATTCAGGTACCCAAATGGTGTTATAATGTTTGGCAAGGTAAGCCGACATGGTTGATTTGCCGGTAGACTCAGGGCCTACTACAGCTATTTTGAGGATTTCGGATGTCGGATTTTCCATTTCGGATTTTCTTTACGCTGCTCAGAATCGACAAAAGAACTAATTTAATTGTCATTCCGCAATAAACATTCCGCACTCCGCGTTTACTCCGGCGGCATATATGTTAAGCGCTTTTTAAAATAAGCATCCCAGCTTTGCTGCTGGGTGCGGTTTTGCATGTGCTGGGTGTCGGCATCATAATCCAGGTTCAATTGCTTATACTTAGCGTCAATCCGATTAAAAATATTTTGCGCGGCAGACTGATAATTGGCATAAAAAATAGTTTTGCTTACGGTTCTTAATAATTCCTGCTGTTCCATGTAAGCAATGAGATAATGCCCCTGCTCATGCTTCAACACTTCGGTAAGCATCTGGTCGGAGGTGATGCGTTTTTTATCTATCCATGATTTACAATCATTAAGCGTTAGCTGGATATTAAAATCGAGCAGGTAAAAGTTCCGCTCCCGGTGGGCCTCATACTGAAAGCTAATGGCGCAATTGGTATAAGCAACTGTGCTCTGGTTGGTAACCGGGATGCCCTTAAAATCATTAAGAGTTAGCTGGCGAAAAGCCTGGGCCGAAACATTATTTACAATGCAAAGCCACAGTGTAGCAAAGCCGATCAATCGCACAAATCCAAATTTCATTAGTTGGTCAAAGTAAAATTTTTACTTTTTGACTTTCTCTGAGTGCAATTGGTTTAATGCCATCATTTCTTTCATGGTTTGCTGCATGGCATCGGTTGACCCGTCAAGGAATATTACATTTCCCTGTGAGTTTTCGGCGAAGTGTTTAATGGATTCAGTCCACATGGTAAATAATATTACCGAAGTATCCATATTAGCGTCCTTCATTTCCTTAGCGGCAACAGACATACCCTTGGCCACCTCCTCACGGAATAAAGCAACACCCTGCCCGCGCAATTGCGATGCCTGGCGTTCGGCTTCGGCAGAAATTTTAATAGCATTACCCTCCGCCTCAGCAGCTTTTGTTTTGGTGATCAACAGCGCCTGGCCTTCATTTTCGGCAGCGGCTTTAAGATTATTTGAGGCCACTACCTGGCTCATTGATTTCATGATCACCTCATCAAAAGTAATATCATTCAGCTGCAGATCCTGTAAATGATAACCCCAGCCTTCCAGTATCACATCCAACTGTTCTTTAACGTGCTCAACAATATCACGTCTTAATATTAGCACTTCAGATTGCCTTTTGGTAGCTACAAAAGCGCGGATAGATCCTTCAACGGTGCGGATCAGCGCCTGCATCAGGTTACGCTCATCAACAAACTTAAAGGCTACATTTTTTATAGTTTCTTCCTGCTGGTCCAATACCGAATAGAGCAGCATCGCCTTAAAATAAACATTGGCCTGGTCAAATGTCACCGCCTGGAATTCCAGCTCGACTGAGCGGTTTTGGATAGATATTTTTGAATAGATGTTTTCGATAAAAGGAATTTTGAAGTTTAAGCCGGGAGTTAAGATGCGGCGATACTTGCCAAACACTGTAATTACTACTATAGTGCCTTGTTTTACAGACACAAAAGATGAAAGCAAGATCACCAGTAAAATAAAAACGACAACGAAAAAGCCTATTTGAGGGGTCATGGTTAATAAAATTTAATAATCTAAATGTATGATTATTTATTGGTGTGCTATTTGTTTTTAATAAAAAGCTTAACAAAAAAGCATCATAATTATGAACTTAAAACGAACCTTCGGTGCTATACTTACCGTATTGGGTATTATAGGCCTTATTTATACCGGTGTCGAAATTATTAATCATGGCGGACAAATAACCACGCTTGTAGTTGTAGGTATTATAGCGATACTGTTTTTCTTTACAGGAATAAGTTTGGTAAGAACTACAAAGGATGAGGTATGACCGCTGATTTTAATGATTAAGTAATTGCGTTGATGCTTATTGCTTTTTATCAGGCAAATTATAGTTCAGACCGGGTAATTGTGCCGTCATCATCAATCTGTAATCCGGCATCCGGGAAATCTGTTTCAGTTAGCTGTTTTATACGAATTGCAGCTTTGTTTAAAGTATCAAGTTTTAAACCATCATAATGGGTTTGAATAGCCGAAACAATGCGTCCGCTTAAAAATTCCCCCTTTTTATTTACGTAAACTTTAAGAATAGGCGCCATGCCGCAAACCCCGGCAACGCTCACGCCGGTATAGGTTAAAAAATTACCAAGGCTGTAAGCTATCAGCCTGTCTTTATAGAGTTCCATAGCGCGGCAAACATGCGGGCCGTTGCCAAAAACCAGGTCAGCGCCGGCATCAATGGCTGTGTGGGCAAAGGCGTTTACATCACCGCGTTTTTCATTTACAAAGGTTTCCATTGCAAAGGGCACATGCTCAAAACTAACACCCTCGCCGCCGCCATGAAATGATACAATGACCACATCGCATTGCTTTTTAAGATTTTGGATGATGCTGGCTGCACCGTTCAGATCAAGAATTGATAATGTATAGCCGTTAGGGGCAAATGCGCAAAAGCCATAAGTGATGCCGTTTAGTTTAAAAATTGATGGAGGATGGGTTACCTGTCCGCCATAATTGATCCCTAAACTATCCAGCACTTTCATGGTGCTGATGCGGCCGGCGTTATCAAAATCGCCGATATGATTATTGGCCAGGCTCAATACATTAAATCCGGCATCCTTTAATACACTTCCGTAGCTCACCGGCATCCTGAATAGCCAGGGCCTGCTTAATTGATGCAGCCTGTAGTTGGCAGGCGCGCCGGTATCAAGCAAGGTGCCTTCCAGGTTACCCATAAGCACATCGGCTTTGCGCAGTTCATTTAAAACATTTTTAAAGCTGCCTTTTGCACTATCTGGAGGCAGAGTTTTATTATCCGGGTATGATGTGCCCAGCATAATATCGCCAACGGCAGCAACACAAAATGAATCGCGCTGAACAGTATCCTGTTTTAATTGCGTCGTATCACGCTTGATAACAACTGGCTTTTTTATTGGGGGATGATATACTTCAGGCTGTGGTTTATGATGATTTTGGCAGGAGGAGATCAGGAGGATTACACTTATAAAAGGCAATAAGCAGGCTCTCACTAAATTCACTGATCGTTTTGTATGTTGCTTATTATTCAATTGTAATAATTGCCGCTGCTTCGGTAGCGAACATAAACAATTTTATTTATTTGTGGTGATAAATGAAAATAGCGAACACAAAAAAAATCCTTTCTGGTCAGGAAAGGATTAAATTAATTAGGTTTATAATAAAGCTTTAGTTGTTGTCTGTACTGGTACTGTTGTCTGAGCTTTGTTTCTCCAGTTCAGCCTTAAATGATTCAAGCATCCGGCCGCCACGGTAAAAATAACGCCTGTAATAAGCATCGTCAAGGCTGCTGATAGCAACACCTCTTGATGATGCATGGGCAAACCTGTTATTGCCTAAATAGATCCCCACATGCGAAATCCTGCGGCTGTGTATTTTAAAGAAAACCAGGTCGCCTTCTTTCAGGTCATCCCTTCTAACAGGGCTAACCATGCTGAAAATATCGCGTGAGCTGCGCTGGATATCCATATTGAATACCTCGCTGTATAATTCTTTGGTAAATGCCGAGCAATCAATTCCTCTTCTTGAGCTTCCGCCAAAACGGTAGGGGGTACCGATCCAATCGTAAACAAAATGAAAAAGTTTCATGTTTGATGTTGCCGACATTGCAACACCCATTATCTGGGATAAATAATCTTTGGCTAATGATTCCTGTTCGTCAGGATTTTTGTCGTCCGTTGTTCCTGGACTGGTCTTTGTTTGAGCTTGAACAGCTAATGTGCTGAAAAATAACGCAATAACGATAGTAATTTTCTTCATTTAATCGATTAGTTTGTTGTGTTAGGCCAACAAATTGTTTATTAAATTGGACACCCTGTCTATTGTTGGCTACAAAACTATTTAAATTTTTTAAAATTGCAACAAAATGACTGTTTTTTTTCAACATTTGTCTGCAATTGTTAATTATGGGGGAGTTTATTAGCAAAATTTCAAATTCGGAAATTTTGTAAATCATCCTGATTGAGAAAAAACGGGGTTAGTTTTACCCGATGATTTGTTTTTTGATGGTAATATTAACCATCATATTGAAATTATTACAAATCTTTTTAATAAAATAGTGTTTAAACAACACCATTGCTTTTCTATATTTCACAGATATAATTAGATTTGCGCTTTATAATAAAATTGATCGTTTATAATACATGAGTTCAATCGAAATAAATAAGGACACTTACCTGATGTGGTACGAGTCAATGCTTTTGATGCGAAAGTTCGAAGAAAAAGCAGGGCAATTATACGGACAGCAAAAAATAAGGGGCTTTTGCCACTTATATATAGGCCAGGAAGCCGTTTTAGCCGGAGCAATGTCTGTACTTAAACAGGAAGACAGCATGATAACCGCTTATCGCGATCATGCGCACGCCATTGCTAAAGGTGTTACCTCAAACTCTATAATGGCCGAACTATATGGAAAAGCTACCGGCTGCTCAAAAGGCAAGGGCGGATCTATGCACATGTTTGATAAAGAAAAACATTTTTATGGTGGCCACGGTATAGTTGGCGGACAGGTACCCCTGGGTGCAGGAATTGCCTTTGCCGAAAAATATAAAGGAACCGACTTTTTAAACGTAGCCTACATGGGCGACGGCGCCGTACGCCAGGGTGCATTAACCGAAACCTTTAATATGGCCGCCCTTTGGAAACTGCCTGTAATATTTGTTTGCGAAAATAATGGTTACGCTATGGGTACTTCGGT
>JAQBOS010000616.1 GCA_028287925.1 Mucilaginibacter sp.
TTCCAATACACTAAGTTATGAATAGTGGTTAGAGACCGGAGGTTAGAGATTAGTTGAAGATGGCTGTGTTTTAAACCTGTGTAAGGGCGAATTGCATTTCTCCAATAAAAGGTAAGGCACCTATGCATCAGTAAAATAGCGGGATAAAGGCAAATATTAATTATGAGATAAAGGGATACGCTATACCATACGATGGTAAAACCATAAAATGAACCATGATCTGTTCATGCACTATCAGGTCATTCCCAATGACTAATCCCTACCCTCCGGCCTTTTTAGCTTTAAAGCCATCCGCAACCAGTAGGGTTAAAACTTTGTCCCTAAAATCGCCCTGGATCAATATTTCACCATCCTTTACCGAGCCGCCAACACCGCATTTTGACTTGAGTTTTTTACCTATCAATTCCAGGTCGGCATCCGGGCCTGCGTATCCGGTAATCCGGGTGACCAGTTTGCTGCCGCCTTTGCGATCTAAATAGATTTTAAGATTTTGCTGTTGCGGCGGAAGCGCTTCAGTAGCTCCGCTCCCGCTTTCCTGATATTGAAAATCCGGGTCGGTAGAGTAAACTACACCTGTAAAATTCTTTTTTGACATGATTTTTATTTTGTAGAGACGCCCCGATTTGTCGGGGCGTCTCTGAATAATAATCCGAACAGTTTGGGGTCGGCTATTTCCCGAAATGATTCCCGGAGGCGCAAGGTATTTCGCGCCTCTACGCCCTATTTAAAAGACGCGCCCACAATCACCTTCAGCGAATGCGGTATCAGCATAACTTCGGCATCCGTGCCTGCCATTTGCGGTTCTCCATCAAGGTGTAAAGGCCCGGGCCCTGCTCGTTTTACAATTATATGTTCTCCGTGTATTATTTCAACATACTTTGTTTTATCGGTGGTTTTTAGCATCATCCGGATGCCCATCTCAAAAAACCGCCATAACGGAAATGGCTTTATCACGCAAACATCAAGCAAGCCATCCTGTACCGATGCATTCGGCGAGATGTGGGCGTCGTTGCCATATTGCGATGAATTGGCAAAGCTCAGCATAAACGCCTCGCGTTCGTAATCCTTACCGTCAATATTAAGGTTATAAATCTGAGGCTTATAGTTGATAACTTCTTTTATGGATGATTTTATATAAGTTATAAATCCACGCTTTTTGGTATGCGAAAATACCTCGCTGATATGGGCGTCAAACCCCATGCCTGCCATATTAAAAAATGGCTGTCCATTTAACTTTCCCGAATCAATGGCTATTGCTTTGCCTTTACCAAGCATTTCAATGGCTTTTTGGGTATTCATAGGGATGTGCAGAAATCGCGCAAGGCCGTTGCCCGACCCAAAGGGCACTATTCCCAGTGTGGTATCGCTTCCTACAATTGCCGATGCCACTTCATTTACCGTACCATCACCACCAACTGCCACCACAAGGTCGAATTTATCTACAGCTTCTTTAGCAATTTGCCTGGCGTGCGATACGCCATCGCTAAAAACAATTACTGGTTTAAATAAATTAGTATCCAGGTGTTTTTCGATGAGTTCCGGAACGCCGTCCTTTTTCTTCCCGCCAGATATTGGGTTTATAATAAATAACGCTTTCCGTTCCAACTAAATATGATTTCTGCGGCAAAAGTAAATCTATTTTCGGCTTTGTAAAAATTGTTTTAATTTAGCGGCCTGAAAGTGGACTGATTTAATTGCCTCGTCCTGATAGCTATTGGGGGGCACCGGATTGCAACCACGTAAAAAAGTGCTAAAACCATGCTTCTTTTTACTCAATCCTTTAAATCTTGTTATTTCGTTAAAAGACGTAAAATGTTACGTCTCTGCAATTTTGATTTTAATTTAATTTAGCATAAAAATCTATGTCATATTTATTCACCTCAGAATCCGTATCAGAAGGACATCCGGATAAAGTTGCCGACCAGATCTCGGACGCTTTGATAGATCATTTTTTAGCCTTTGACCCCGAATCAAAAGTTGCCTGCGAAACATTGGTTACAACAGGTCAGGTTTTTTTAGCCGGCGAAGTGAAATCAAAAGCTTATCTTGATGTTCAGAAGATAGCCCGCGAAGTAATTAACAAAATTGGTTATACCAAGGGCGAGTATATGTTTGACGGCAGTTCGTGCAGTGTACTTTCGGCCATTCATGAGCAATCTCCGGATATTAACCAGGGTGTTGACCGTACTGCAAAAGAAGAACAAGGCGCCGGCGACCAGGGGATGATGTTTGGTTATGCCACTGTTGAAACTGATAACTATATGCCGCTGGCCCTTGATATTGCACACGCTTTATTAATTGAGCTTGCTGCCATCCGCCGCGAAAACAGTGATATAAAATACCTTCGCCCTGATGCAAAATCGCAGGTAACCCTGGAATATGATGATGATAACCAACCTGTTCGTATCGATGCGATAGTAATTTCGACTCAGCATGATGATTTTGACGAAGAAAAAGCTATGCTTGCCAAGATCAGCAGCGATATCATCAGTATCCTTATTCCTCGTGTAAAAGCAAAATACCCTAAATATGCTCACTTTTTTGGTGATGCTATTAAATATCACATTAACCCTACAGGCAAGTTTGTGATCGGCGGCCCCCATGGCGATACCGGTTTAACCGGCCGTAAAATTATTGTTGATACTTATGGCGGTAAAGGCGCACACGGTGGTGGAGCGTTTTCAGGTAAAGACCCTTCAAAGGTTGACCGTTCTGCCGCTTATGCAACCCGCCACATTGCTAAAAACCTGGTGGCTGCCGGTGTTGCAAGCGAGGTGTTGGTACAGGTATCATACGCTATAGGTGTTGCCCAGCCAATGGGGATCTATGTAAACACTTACGGAACAGGTAAAGTTGGCCTGCACGATGGCGAAATTGCTAAAAAGGTTGAAGCCATTTTTAACATGACTCCATATGCAATTGAAACCCGCTTTAAATTACGGAACCCAATATACAGCGAAACCGCTGCTTACGGTCACTTTGGCCGTCCGAACGAGGTGGTAATCAAATCATTTATCGGGCATGATGGTAAAGAGATAAAACGTGAAGTTGAACTGTTTACCTGGGAAAAACTTGATTATGTTGATAAGGTGAAGCAGGCCTTTGGCTTGTAACATTTTCGATTTGAAAATTTGATAATGTGCTGATTTGAAGATTAATTTGATCTTCTGATCAGCACATTTTTTTGCCTTACATTTTGCTGTCGATTGCGTATCCCATGCCTTTTTAAACCACTACAACATCTACAACCCTTACAACTTTCACAACAACCATTTTACCCCATCCGTTTAAAACAACACCCTGTTTATTGAAAAAATTTCCGGTTAGTTCAAAGACGTTTGATATTTAGTTTTTTATCAATAAACGTCAATAACATGAAAACCAGATTATTCGTCATTTCTATATTATTTACTACCATTTTTAACTTGCGGGCCAATTGCCAAACATCCTCACAAAAAAACAGCAGTACACCTACCTTCTTCACGCTAACTATAAAAAAAGGGGATAAGTTAGCCAACATTTACTCCCGAACAATTGCTTTTACCGGCGATGACTTTGCCCCGTTAGTCTTCAGGGTAAGTGGATCAAGCACCTATGAAGTTTTAGACAACAACCCGCTCAAACCCAAATTCAACGAAACCGACTTGTACGACGGCCGGGACCCGCATACCGGATGGTGCGAAATTGGCATCGACGGAAAAGGCAACTATGAGGGCCATATATTTACCAATACCAGCGCAAGCGGTTTGATGTACAGCTCGTTGATATGGGGACCAATTCCATCTAAAATAAAAGAAGGCGATTCATGGCAGGTGGATCTCACACAGCCCTGGGAGTTAGGTGGTATCGGCAAGCAAACGGTAACTGTTACAGCTATTGATGCCAGGCACAACACCATAACCCTAAAACGCGAAGGCAGCAGTGAAGGATACTTTGATAACGATTTGAAACAAATTGAGGTTACCACAAAGGATACAAAAAAGGTAAAAATGAACCTGACTCCCGGCACTTCGCATTGGACGGGCTATACCACCTTTCAAAACGGGATTGTTTTAAGCGATGAGCTTTTGGTAACCCGCCCAGTAACCCTGGCAACAGATAGCCTGCATTTTACCGGCAACCAGCGCGAGTATATTTTATTAAATGCCATGCCGGCAGAAGGCTTGTAACGATTCGTTTCCGCA
>JAQBOS010000059.1 GCA_028287925.1 Mucilaginibacter sp.
TACCTTTTCTGAAGAAAACTACCTGAAAGCGATCCTGCGCCTGTCGCAAAAAGCCGGTGAAAAGATCAGCCTGACAGCCATAGCGGAAGCATTGGGTAATAATGCTGCCTCTGTGGTGGATATGATCCGTAAACTGAGTGATAAGCAGCTTATTGAGTATGATAAGAAAAAAGGCGTAAAACTAACGCCTCAGGGATTAAAAGATTCTATACTTATTGTGCGAAAACACCGGCTTTGGGAAGTTTTTTTACTTGAAAAATTGGGTTACCATTGGGACGAGATCCATGATATTGCCGAAGAGCTGGAGCATATAAGCGATGCAACGCTGGCCGACAGGCTGGATCAGTTTCTTGGTTTTCCTGAATATGACCCGCATGGCGACCCTATCCCCAAAGCTAATGGCAAACTCCCTAAAACATACACGGTGAGCCTGGCGGATGCCAAAACAGGTGCTTTATGCAGGGTAGCCGCCGTTAGGGATACAAGCGCTTCGTTCCTGCAATACCTTGTGAAATTGGGGATAGGTATAGGTACACAAATACAGGTGCTGGAAAAGATCAGCTTTGACAATTCACTGGTCATCCGTATTAACGAACAGGAAAAAACTACCGTATCGCAAAAGTTTGGGGACAATATTTTAATCAGTTAAGTTCTAAAAAAAATCCGTAACCCAACATCCGGCCTCCGGAATCAAAACAAATCATTTTACATCCGCATAACACTATTCCAATAAATTGCTGTTAAACTTGTACTAATGAATTAGCTTGGGTAAAAAACGTAAATTAGCTTAACGCAGGTTCATTATCACTTAAAAAACATCAATGAAAATTGGAATAGTTTGTTACCCAACCTTTGGTGGGAGCGGGGTTGTAGCCACTGAACTGGGCAAAGCCCTGGCCGACCGTGGTCACCAGGTTCATTTTGTAACCTATAACCAGCCTGCAAGGCTGGATTTGTTCTCCGAAAATCTTTTTTATCACGAAGTTTCCGTATCCAATTACCCGCTTTTTGATTTCCCGCCCTATGAGCTGGCGCTGGCAAGCAGGCTTGTTGATGTGGTAAGATTTGAAAAACTGGATATCCTGCATGTGCATTATGCAATTCCCCATGCATCGGCAGCGTTTATGGCTAAGCAGATCCTGATGACCTATGGTATTTATATCCCCGTAGTTACTACCCTGCACGGTACAGATATTACGCTGGTAGGAAAAGACCGTACTTTTAAACCGGTAGTTACATTTTCAATAAATAAATCAGATGGTGTAACCGCTGTTTCAGAGCATTTAAGGAATGATACCTATAACTTTTTTGAGATCGAGAACGATATCAGGGTGATCCCCAACTTTATTGATCTTAAACGCTTTAATCTTAAGGCTAAAGATCACTTTAAAAAGGCAATAGCGCCATCTGGCGAAAAAATAATTGTGCATACCTCAAACTTTCGTAAAGTAAAACGTACACATGATGTAATAAAGATCTTTGCCAAGATCGTTAAAAAGATCCCGTCGAAATTATTAATGGTTGGCGACGGGGTTGAACGTTCTTATTGCGAGCAACTGGCCCGCGACCTTGATGTATGCGATGAAGTACGCTTTTTGGGTAAACAGGATGCCATAGAAGAGATCCTTTCTGTATCCGACCTGTTTTTAATGCCTTCCGAATCAGAAAGCTTTGGTTTGGCAGCATTAGAGGCGATGGCCTGTAAGGTGCCTGTGATCAGCTCAAATGCAGGTGGTTTACCTGAACTGAACATTGATGGCGAAACCGGCTTTTTAAAAGATGTGGGTGATGTTGACGGCATGGCCGAAAAAGCGATCTATATACTGGAAGATGAAGAACGCCTGAAAACCTTTAAGGAAAATGCCCTTGCCCGGGCAAAGGTATTTGACCTGGCTACCATTTTACCGATATATGAAAATTATTATATAGAGGTGCTTGACCGCGTAAAGGAAAAAGCTTTATAGCGTGAAACAGAAGCTAATACTTTGGCAGGATTTATGCTTGTGCATGTGAAATAAACATACAATGAAAAAATTAGTTCAATTTTCTTTTGCAGTTTTAGCCGTTACACTGATATTATCGGCCTGCTCTCCTTCTAAAAATACAATAACAGGTGCAAGTAATGTTTCACGCGGCAAATTCACCGGTACCTGGACAGTAAATAACGTTAGTTATGACGGCATTGTTCAGCAAGCCGTTCAAAATGTATTTGACCAGGCCCCGCCACAAGCTTTTATGGGCAGCACCTGGAAGCTGACCAACAGCGGCAATGGCATCTATACTTTACAAAATGGTACATCGCAAACTATATTCTGGTCGGTAAATAACAATTCGGGCAGCAACCAGTTGTTCCAGTTTAAAAAACTTTACCAGGGTGATAAGGCACAAAAAGTAACAGAAGGTTACCAACTGGTTGTAACCGCTAATGATGGTAACAGCATGACCTTAAAATCGCCGATTGCTGTTGGCGATAAAACCGCTTATATTATTTACTCGTTTACAAAAGCGCAGTAAGAAATTAAAAACAAAAGGTAAAAGCCGGAAGGGAATTCATCATATTATATGGAATTGCCCTCCGGCTTCTTCTTTAATTTATTATTCAGTATTGATAATAGAAATATTTGTATTAAATTCATAAACAAACTTGTCAGGGTTATTTTATATCTTGTTTGATTTTTAAGTTAAATTTGTAAAATCATAAAGCTACATTAATTGTCTTTACTTTAAAGAATTGGAAAAATGGAAAATACAATGCTGATACAACTTACCAATCAAAAGGCGGCAGGGCTTTTACATGAGTTGGAAGAATTACAAATAATTAAAGTATTGAAAGAAAATATAACCCCTGTTAAAACTAAACTTTCTGATAAATACAGAGGTGTATTCTCAAAAGAAGATGCTAAAAGTTTTGACGACCATACCAAAGCAATGCGTAAGGAATGGGACAATACCTAATTGATAATAATGTAATTTCAAGCTATTTCTCTGAGTTCTTTTCTAAAAGAGCGATGGATTTTCTTACAGAAATAATAGATTTAACACCAAATATTTCGGTAATAACAGAGATTGAAGCGCTTTCATGGGTTAATAAAGATACAAGTAAGGAAAAAATTATTCAAGAATTTATACAGGACGCTAACATTATACCACTTACGCCAGCTGTAGTATATGAATGCGTGGCCCTTAGGCGAAGAAAAAAGATCAAAACTCCGGATGCTATTATTGCAGCTACAGCTATCGTGCACAATTTATCACTTGTAACAAGTGATAAAGATTTTAGCAATATTAAAGGATTGAAAGTAATTGATCCTTATAATATGAAAAGCTGAATTCTTAATATAACTGAGAGTATAAGTCACAAAGTCCAAAACTTAACCAGCTTTGGACTTTGTGCTTTTCGCTTTCAGCTAAAAATTTCAGCTAATCTTATTCCGCTGCTGTAAACTTCAAACAAACCGGGTTTCCTATATCAAGATTGCCCTGGATCCGGGATAATTTACCGGTGGCTTTATTAATTTTATATATAAAAATGCTGTCGCTGTCCTGGTTGGCTACAATTAAGAAATTGCCGTTCGGATCAATGGCAAAATCGCGCGGATTTTTACCAAAACTCGAAATTTGGTCAACCTGGGTAAGCTCGCCGCTTTCTTCATTTACGGAAAAGCCGGTAATATTATTTGTTTCTAAACGGTTTGATGCATAAAGAAATTTACCGTCGGGCGTAAAATGTATAGCAGCACCTGCGGTTTGGCCTTTAAAGCCGGTCGGTAAAAACGAGATCTTTTGTTTTTCCTTTAGCTTACCATTATCATAATCAAAAACATGGACGTTTGATCCCATTTCGGTTAGCAGGTAAACATGTTTTTTATCGTTCGAAAACACTAAATGGCGCGGACCATCCCCCGGGGTTATGTTTACAAAAGGAGGCTTAGCATCTGTTAATGGGCTTTCCTTACCTGCCTTATAACGGGTTACATGCAACTTATCAGTACCAAGATCGGTATAAAGCACATATTTTTCATCCGGTGAAAGTACAGCAGTGTGCACGTGTGCGGCTTCCTGTCTTTCTTTATTTATACCATGACCATCATCATGCATACTTTGAATGCCGGTTGCCAATGATCCGTCCTTATTTATTGGCAGCACAGCTATGGAACCGCTGCTATAGTTTGCTATAAAAGCGTTTTTCTGGTCTTTATCTACCGAAATATAACAAGGATCGGCACCCAATGACGATTGCTTATTAATAAACTCCAGCTTACCTTGTTTGGCATCAAACTTAAATGCGCTAACCTCGCCCAGCTTGCCATTTTCATTTACCGCGTAAACAAACTTGTTATTACCGGCAACAGTAAGGTATGATGGATTACTTACGCCATCAATCTCATTTAAATAGGCTAAACGGCCTGTCTCTGCATAAAAGCGGTAAACATAAATGCCTTTACTTTTACCCTTTGTATAAGTGCCAATAAGTAGATCGAAAGTTGAAGGACCTGCCGGTTTCTTTTTTTGTGCATATATAAGCACCGGAAACAGCAGCATAATCAGGATCAGGAATTTTTTCATTGCAGGATAAATTTGGTTACAGCCTGCAAGATAGTGATTGGAGGTGAAAGCGTAAAGCAAAAAGCCGAAAGCTTTGCCTTAACTGGCAACAACTTTCAGCTTTAACTTTTTATATTTTATGGCTTTGGGCTTTTAGCTTTCTGCTTTTAGCCCTGAATCAGGTGTTTCAACTGGATCACCTCTTTTTCCTCTAAAAATCTCCAGCGGCCGCGTGGAAGATCTTTTTTAGTAAGGTTGGCATATACTGCCCTGTCGAGCTTCACAACTTCATAGCCTAAATGTTCAAACATGCGGCGTACAATCCGGTTTTTTCCGCTGTGGATCTGGATGCCTATTTCTCTTTTTGAACCACCTGCAACGTATGATATTGAATCAGGCTTTATTAAACCGTCTTCCAGCTCAAGGCCGAAACCAATTTTGTTCATATCGCCCTGGGTTAAGCTCTTATTCAGTTCGACCTGGTATAATTTAACAATGCTGTTACGCGGGTGTGAAAGCTTGTCGGCCAAATCACCATCATTGGTCATTAAAAGCAAGCCTGTCGTATTCCTGTCAAGGCGGCCAACCGGGTAAATGCGTTCTTTGCTGGCTTTTTCAACCAGGTGCATTACGGTACGGCGCTCCTGCGGGTCTTCGGTAGTTGTTATATAATCTTTAGGTTTATTAAGCAGCACATAAACCATTTTCTCGCGTTTTAGCAATTCGCCATTGTAGCGGATCTCATCTTTCTGCGGGTCTACCTTGTGGCCTAATTCATTTATCACTGTGCCATTAACTGATACAACACCTGCAGCAATCAGTTCATCAGCCTTACGGCGTGAGCAGATCCCGGCATTTGAAATATAACGGTTAAGCCTGATCAGGCCGGTATCTTTTGTTTCCGGGCCTTTTTTACGGCCACGCAAAGTTTTTGCGGGAGCGTCCTGGTCCTTGGTTATTTTATCGTAACGTGGTTTTGAGCGATGCGGTTTGTCAGCGTCATACGGTCTATCGCCGCCTGTTCTTTTAAAACCAGCGCCTGCCGATGGCCGGTCACCGAATTTTTTATCACCTGTTCTTTCACCACCAAAACTTCTTTTTGGTTTGTCATCAGCATTAAATGAACCTGTTGATGGTTTGCTGCGCGATGTAAAAGGTTTTTTATCGCCTGTTCTTTCGCCACCAAAGCTTTTTCCTGGTCTTGGATCATTGTCAGCAATTCTGCCGGTATACGGCCTTCTCTTTGGCGCGAATGCTCTTTTCTCGCCTGATGACTCACCATCTGATGGCCTGCCGCTGTACGGCCTGCTTTTTCCGGTAAATGCTTTCTTTTCGCCGCCGCTAAAGCTGCTTGCAGGCTTGTCATAACTGCTTTTTCCGGGTGACGAAAAAGATCGTTTTTCACCGGAGCCTTCGCTGTTATATTTTTTTGATGGTCGGGTGCTTTTGGCTTGATCAGAACCGGGTGTAGAATTTCCTCTTGATGAGGTTGATCTTTTTGGCCTGTCACCGGCTTTGGGAGCCCTGTTTGATGATCTGCCGGATTTGTCGTCGCGACTGTTCCCTGGTCTGTTAAATGCCATAGTTTTTTCTTTTGCGCTTTCGCAGCGTGAGGGTCAAAGTTAAGGTTTTTTGAGGGATTTTTATAATTTTTTTATCCTAAACAAAATCGTCGTTTAAACGTTTTAAAGCCAGTTTTTAGACCGAAAACCGGCCTTTGAAAATGTGCTGAAAAGCTAAGTATTTGATAATCTGACTTGTATAACTTATCTTTGCAGCACATTCTACCAAATGTATAATTTATGGATAAAAAAGAAATGACAAAGAGACACCTAATTACGTGCTCCGTAATAGTGTTGCTGGTTATCATTTCGGTGTTCAATATTTGTGGTACAAAGGCTGTGCCAACCACAAATATCAGCGACGCCAAGGCACCTTTACCCGTTAATAAAACGGAAAAATTAAGCCCCCGCATCTCATCATTTATTTACAAAACCGCAGAGGCTGTAAATGATTATACCTTCGCTAATGAAGCGATCCCGTTAAGAGATGCCAGTGTAACCCGCAAATTGAAGCGTTCGCTTCAAAAGCATAGTTTTAAATGCGTTCAATCAAATGTTCTGCAAAATAAGGCGGAAAAATTATTTCCTATTATTGAGCCCATTTTAAAAGCGTATGGAATTCCTGACGATTTTAAATACATCCCTTTAGTGGAATCGGGTTTATGTGAAGGTACTTCCGCTAAAGGTGCGAGAGGCTTGTGGCAATTTATGCCGGGCACAGCACGCACTTATGGCCTTAAAGTAGGACATGGGGTTGATGAACGTTTAAATGTTCGCAGATCAACAACCGCAGCCTGTAAGTACATCAGAGAATTGTACACAGAGTTTAACAGCTGGACATTGGCTGCCGCGGCCTACAACAACGGATCAATTAAATTGGAAAAGGTTATTAATAAGCAAAATGAGGATAATTATTTCCGCATGCATTTAAACCGCGAAACCGGCGCTTATGTTTATAACCTGATTGCTATGAAAGCAATTATTACACAGCCAAAAAAGTATGGCTATGATTATTATAAAGTAGGAAATAATGGCAGCGGAGTACTTGAGCTGCTGGCTATTAACTAATACACGGATTTTAATCCGCACAAAGTAAAATTATATTACGGAGCACTTTGAGGCCGGCCTTCCTGATGGATGTCCGGCCTTTTTTTGCGTATATTTGTAGCATTGTAAGTTGATTGAGTTGATTAAGTGAGTGGTTGATTAAGTTATAGAAAAGCGATTGCATTTTTAACTTAATCAACTTAATCCAACCCAATCAACCTAATCAACCAATCTCAATATATGATAAACAAATCCATCGACCTGGGCGAACAAAACGAAGTTGAAGTATACGGGGCCCGGGTACATAATTTAAAAAATATTGATGTTTCATTTCCACGCAATCAACTGGTTGTAATTACCGGTTTAAGCGGCAGCGGAAAATCCTCTTTGGCCTTTGATACCATTTATGCGGAGGGGCAACGCCGTTATATGGAAACGTTTTCGGCTTACTCCCGTCAGTTTATGGGCGGTATGGAACGGCCTGATGTGGATAAAATCTCAGGACTTAGTCCGGTCATTGCCATCGAACAAAAAACTACCAGCAAAAATCCGCGTTCAACCGTCGGTACTATAACCGAGATATATGATTTTATGCGTTTGCTGTTTGCACGTACCGGCGAAGCC
>JAQBOS010000102.1 GCA_028287925.1 Mucilaginibacter sp.
TTTATGGAAATAATCATTATGTGCAAATGCATTTGGTAAGGGGACTAACTGGGAGCGGACAATTAAGGGGCTAAGGAGAAGTAAAACAAAAATTCCTGTTTTTAGTAACTTTACGCTTAAAATTGCTGAACGCATTTTTGAGTATTATTGCTAAAATTTATACTGCAAATTTACCTTGCGAATATTGCTGATTGTTAAAAATTGTGTTATCATATAGTTAACTTGCAGCTGCTTAATATTAAATTTCTGTTTTGGGTGGTTCAGTAAAATAAACATTCCATTTAAATACCATAAACTTACTTTTTAAACATACTATGTCATTTGATCTGCTGTTAAATAACGTTTCAAAATATATTCATCTTGATGCTGATGAAAGGGAGATCTTTGTTTCGCATTTACAGCCTAAGCAAATCAAACGGAAACAATTTACCCTTAATGAAGGCGAGATCTGTAAGAATTCGGTTTTTGTAACCGATGGCTGCCTGCGCGGGTTTACAGTTGATAAAAACGGTGTTGAGCATGTGTTAAGCTTTGCCCCTCCCGGCTGGTGGATGGCGGATATGTACAGCCTGATCTCTCAAAAGCCCGGCATCCTGAATATTGAGGCTTTGGAAGATACGGAGGCTATCATCTTATCCAAAATAAACCAGGAAAAACTCTATCACGAAGTGCCAAAGTTCGAGCGCTTTTTCCGCATCCTTACAGAAAACTCATTGGTAGCTAACCAACAGCGCATAGTAGATAACATGAGCCTTACCGCCGAAGAACGGTACAGTATTTTTTGCAAACGCTATCCCACACTTATCGATCACCTGCCACAAAAACAAATAGCATCATATATAGGTGTTACTCCGGAGTTTTTTAGCCGGATGAGGAGCGGGTTGCTGAGAAAGAGTTGATTGAGTTGGATTAGGTTGATTGAGTTGATTAGGTTGGAGGCGATTGGACATTAATTAGTTGATTGAGTTGGATTAGGTTGAATGCGATTAATCACTTCAGCCAATTTCATCGTTTTTCTTTTTTTTAATGTGCATGATATAGCCATTTAGTAATCTTAAACAATAATCATATTCAACTTCAAAAGCTTTAAAAGTTTCATTTGTTATTATTTGTTCATCTAATGCAATAATCATTTGATCCAACGTTTCAGATAATGAGCCTCTGGCCATTATGCAAAACCTAACATTGTCCTGGTAATGAAATCGTCCATGGCCTTCAGCTATATTATTATCAATTGATCTGGAGCACCTGATAAGCTGATCTGTTAGCCTGAATTTTTCAATGGCCGGAAACGTTTTAGTTAGTTCAGAGATAAATACTCTTATTTTCCTTGCCTGTTTCCATGTTTCCAATTCAGTAAACGATGCCATATTATTTAAGTTGAATTTTAATTATGATAAAAATATAAACAAATATCTATACCTGACAATTTCAAAAATCTGCATCTAAAACCCTTTAACGTAGCCAGGCCGTAAAAGCCAACTTAATCAACCCAATCCAACTCAATCAACTCAATTAACCTTTTTTCTTAACCTACATCATGTGTCATGGATTTTGAAGCCCTTACCTTTGTTGTATAAAATAAAGAAGGAGCAATCACAATGGCACAAACAATATTACATAAAGCCGAAACCCGTGGACATGCAAACCATGGCTGGCTTAACAGTTATCATAGTTTTAGTTTTTCAAGTTATTATAATCCTGAAAGGATGGGTTTTGGCGCGTTAAGGGTATTGAACGATGATACCGTTGATGCAGGAATGGGTTTTGGGAAACACCCGCATGATAATATGGAGATCATCTCTATCCCGCTTGAGGGTGACCTGGAACATAAAGACAGCATGAACAATGTTGCCGTTATAAAGAATGGCGACATCCAGGCTATGAGCGCCGGCACAGGCATTTATCATAGCGAATATAATAAAGACAGGGAGCAGCGTGTAAAATTCTTACAGATCTGGGTATATCCTGATAAAAAGAATGTTGAGCCACGTTATGACCAGATTACTTTGAACCTGGAAGACAGGCACAATAAATTACAGCAGATCCTATCGCCAAATGCTGATGACGAAGGTGTTTGGATCCATCAGAATGCATGGTTCCATTTAGGCAAATTTGATAAAGGCATCAGTACTGAATATGCTATAAAAGGTAAGGGCAACGGCGTTTACGTATTTGTATTAAGCGGCGACGTAAAAGTAAACGATCAGCTCTTAAACACCCGGGATGGCTACGGCATTTGGGACACCGATAAGTTTACCATTACCGCTGATACTGATGCGGAATTTTTGCTGATGGAAGTACCAATGGAAATCTAAGGTGAAAGGATAAAGGCGAAAGGTTTTTAAATGCGGAAGTCGGAATGTGGATTGCGGAATGAACTTTTAATTAAGCTTTCGCCTTTTACCTTTCAGCTTTCACCTCCCTTTCGCCTTTTACCTCTCTTTAAAAAAATATGAAAACACAAATTTTAGCAATAGGCAGGCATGCCGAGATTTTACAAACCGTTGTGCGGTTAGTAAATAATAGCCCGGAATGGAATGCAACCGGTGCCGGTACGGATGATGAGGCTATACTGGCTTTCAGCACCCAAACCTATAAGCTGGTATTGCTTGGCGGCGGCATTGAAAAGGAAAGTGAAGACAGGCTATGCGCTGCATTCAGGGCTTTAAACCCTGATATAATTATTATACAGCACTATGGCGGTGGCAGTGGGTTATTAGCTGCAGAAATTTACGAGGCGCTGGGTTAAGTTTGCACCTTAATTAATCCGCAAAATTTTTAATAACCTATTTCAATAACCGCCTTATAAGTTGCTTCGTTGTTGATATTATGAATAATATAATGCGCTACATCAGCCCGGGAAATTTTGAGGCAATTTTTCAAAAAAGTATTTATGGCCACACGGTATTTCCCGGTTAGGGGCTTATCTGAAAGTTGCGGCGGGCGGATAATTGTCCAATCGGCGTTGCTTTCTTTTATCAGCTCTTCCATTATTCTGAGGTCTGCATACATATGCTTTAATAATTTTTGCACGATGTATTTCTCTGCCAATCTTACGTAAAACGGCAATACCGGGCTTATTTCAATGGCAGACGCGGAAATAAAAAAAACACGTTTTATCCCTTTTTTATTCATTGCCTGCAAAAGGGTAGCATTACCCTGTGAGTATAGTGTCGTGGGCTTATCTGCTCCAAATCCTCCGCTTACACCTATTGCAGATATTACGGCATCCTTGTTTTCAAGGTGATGTTCAAATGTTTCAGGTTGTGTAATATCGCCCTTTACAAGTTCAAGGTTTGGGTGATGAAGATCCAGTTTGACGGGGTTGCGCAATAATGCGGTAACGTGATGACCAGCTTTTAAAGCTAATTCAACACATTGGCGACCAATGCCCCCGTTAGCTCCTATAATTAACAGTTTATAAACTGGTGTGGTTGATTCCATTTTTGATTTTTATTTAAAATATTTCGATTCTTTTTTCGACAGCCGGATCAATAGCCTTATCATGCAAAAAATGTGCTGCCATAGGCGCCTTAATAAAAAGGCGGACTTCCGCTAACAATGCAGCGCGGCTTATTTTCCGGTTATTTGTGTAAGCCGGATACATAAGCGGTTAACTGTTTGATCTCCTTTTCGCTAAGTGATTGCTTAAACGGAGGCATGCCATTTTTGCCATTGCTAATGGTTTTGAAAATTGCTGTGCTATCTGCCTTGCTTATTTGCAAATTGGCAGCGCCTGCAATTCCGGCTCCTCCGTTACTGCCATGGCATGCTGCACAATTATTTTCAAACAATGTTCTTCCCGGCAGTAAAGCAGCGGGCGCTGTACCTGGCTGTGTATTAGTTTTGCCACTGTTTCCGGAACAGCCTGCAAGGAAGAAACAAACAACAGTAAGCGCCACAGCTTTAATCCCAATGCTTTTCACAGGGTTAATTGAATTTAAACACACTTAAAAAAACTACCATCAGCAAAAGGAACAACTGGGCAAAAAAGAAAAGATTCAGATTGGTCCGGATGCTGCTTATTTGAAGGCTAATATTTCCACCTCCATCAGTCATTGTTTTTCTCAGCTTTGTTCCTAATCTCCTGCCTACCAGGATGCCGTTCAACACTAAAATTACAACCAGTGCAAACTTTATCCTGAACCAGGTTTGTTCGCCAAAAGCACCGTGAGTTATAGCCATCATCCCTACGCCCGTAAGCACCAGTAAAGCAGCACCAATGCCTATCCATCTTGAAGATTTTGAGGTGGCCTGCAGGATGCCCTGTGATTTTCCCTGATCCAGGTCAAATTGCTTCCAAAAGGTTTTAAATATGGTAAAGTCAACAAATGTGGTACCTGCCATAATAACCAGCCCGGTAAGATGCAGTACCAATAGTGATAAAAGAAGCGTTTGTGCATTCATGTTTTTTATAATTAAGGAGTAGTAAAAGTTAATGAAAATTTCCTTATTGATACCATTGGGTAGTAATAATATGCAATTATATACCATATGGTTGTTAAATGCAAATCATTTGACTGATTATTTTAAAAATTTACTTCCAAATGGAAGTAAAGTAGTAAACAAAGCTCTTGGGTTGGTTAAACTCGTCCCCTCATTACAAACATTGGTTTATTAAACAAAAGCACGTTTTTTAGTCGTGTAAAATGGCACCCTGGTCGAAAAAGCTGATGGGATCCTCAATAATTTGTGCGAATTTAGAACCGTGCTAAAGAAATCATCATTAAACTTTCCCGGCGTATTTGAACTCTTGATCTGGGTATTTTATGTTGGTTTGTATAAGTATTCATATTACGTAGAACAGTCGGGCATTCATCCTGCTTACCAGCAAAATTTCCCCTTTCCACAAATAGGCTTATATAGCATTTGTTCAACATTATATCTCATCCCCTATTACAGATGGGGGGTGCCTAAGCTGCTTTATTTAAAAAAATATGGCTGGCTTATTTTGCTAACTATCGTCTATTTTATATTTATAGGCACGTGGAATAATGTGGCCGTAGCCTGGGGTTTTAAACAATTTACCGGGGGATTATCTGTACACCGCTTTTTTGTGATCCAATCTGCAGGCTTTTTTATGGATTGGAATATGACTATGACCGATCTGATCGCTTTTCTGTGTGTTGCATTTTCGCGCTTCTCCTATCAGAACGAACAGCAGCGGCATAAAGTAGAAACAGACCACCTGCATTTGCAGCTGAATATGCTGAAGAACCAGTTACAGCCCCACTTTTTATTCAATACATTGAACAGCTTGTATGGGATGAGCTTAACCGGGTCAAAGGATACGTCAAGGTTTATTTTGATGCTCTCGCAAATGATGCAGTACATACTATATGATTGCGATCGCGACGAGATAGAACTAACCAGTGAAATTGATTTTTTAAAATGCTATTTTGAGCTTGAACAAAAAAAATTCCCGGCGGCAAGCATCACAATGAAAGTTCCTGATGAGCTGCCAGCGGTAAAGATCCCCCCATTGCTTTTTTTGCCCCTGGTTGAAAATAGTTTTAAGCACGGGCGGCATAAACTTGAAAATGATGCAGCAGTAGCAGCTGAGCTTATTATTGAAAATCATAAACTGATCTTCCGCATTCAGAATGATATGCTACCGGTGCAACCCTTACAGATGAAAAACAAAGTTGGCGGGATTGGGCTGGTTAATATTAAAAAAAGGCTGGAATTATATTATCCAGGAAAAAATGAGCTTATTTTTAGCGAAGAAAATAGCCGGTATATGGTTGAACTAAGCATTAAATTATGATAAAGTGCGTGATTTTAGATGACGAGCCATTTGCGCACCATGTGTTGGAACATTACATTGCCGAAACGCCCGGCCTGGTGCTTGCAGCCGGTTACCGGAATGCTGTTGAAGCGTTTGAATATCTTGGGAAACACAAAACTGATATACTGTTCCTGGATATTGAAATGCCCCTTGTAAACGGGATCACTTTTTTAAAGGCGCTGCCAAATCCACCTAAAACTATTTTTACAACGGCATATAAACAATATGCGTTTGAAGGCTTTGAACTGGACGCTGTGGATTACCTGTTAAAGCCTTTTTCGTATGATAGATTTATAAAAGCGGTGGCTAAAACCGGATGCCTGACCAAGCCGGCAGAAGCGGTATCAGGCACAATTATTATTAAAGATAAAGATGGCTTACTGAACCTTAAACAGCAGGAGATTATTTATATTGAAGGATGTAAGGACTATGTTAAGATTATAACCAATGATAAAACACATATAATTTACCACACGCTAAAAGGCATCCTGGAAAGACTAAACCCTTTGATCTTTACACAGGCACACCGCTCTTATATAGTTAATAAAACGTACGTTAACCGCATCCAGGATGATAACCTGATCCTTTCCAACCAAAGCTTTGTCCCTATCGGGAAGCTTTATAAAAAAGAGCTGATCTCTAAAATGAAATAAAGAGGACTTAAGGAAAGCACACCTTCAGATACCCCGTTCTTTAACTGTTCATACAATTGATCATGGATTGCTTTGCCCGGTTTTTTAGTGATACTGATAAAAGTTAATAATAGCTGAGGTGTAATCTTCCTTTGCAAATTGGCTCTATTAATTTTATTAGAATGGATCTTTTAGCAGAGCCAATTTGATTGTATTTTTGATTTGAAAAGAATTATCAATTACAAAACAACAGAACGGATGAAAAAAATTAAGGATACCCCGCGAATTATTGGCGTACTAATTCTACTGACGCTATATGCCCCATTTATTCAAGCCCAGCCGACTGCGCCAAAGGAACCTATGTTGGTCAATGCCAGGGCCACCTCCAGTCTTAAACAATCCCCTGAGCTTCGCGATGGCCAGCATGATTTTGACTTTCACGTTGGTAAGTGGAAGTCGAGTATAAAACGGCTCCTGCATCCGTTAACGGGCTCTACAACATGGATCGAAATGAAGGGTACGCTGGATGCCCGGAAAGTTTGGGATGGACGCGCACAAATAGAAGAGCTTGAGGCTGATGGTCCTTCGGGCCATATCGAAGACCTGCTCTTGTTTCTATACAACCCTCAGTCTCACCAATGGAGTCTTAATGCAGCCGCCAGCAATGATGGCACGATGGGCACGCCCATGACCGGTGAATTCAAGAACGGGCGTGGCGAATTTTTTGACCAGGAGCCATTCAAAGGCAGAACCGTCCTGGTTCGCCAGGTTTGGTCAGATATTACACCTACATCGCACCGTTTTGAACAGGCGTTTTCGGATGACGGGGGCAAGACCTGGGAGATTAATTTTATTGCGAACCTGGAACGTCAAAACTAATAATGTTTAACAAGGGCGAAATACCTTTTGAACTGTTAGAGACACGTCATAGGTGTTCGGAAGATTTTTTTATTCCCCTCTTGAGAGGGGCGAGCGCTGGGCTGTGTAGTGGCGGGGTGTGTTCGCCGCGAGGTAATACTGCAAAATACGTAGTTAGTACCCAGCAAAGGACACACCCCTCCACCCCTCTCAAGAGGGGAATCGCACATTCCCACGCCTTTTTTAAAATCTTCCGAACACTTATAGAGACACGTTCAATCATGCGTAAAAGCTTGGCGTAGAAACCCCTCCCTGCGCCCTCCCAAGTGAGTGAATTGCACAGGCCTCCGCTTTTTACAATCTTTCAAACACATATTGAGAAACGCCCAACAATGGGGGAGCCA
This sequence comes from Mucilaginibacter sp., assembly GCA_028287925.1. GTDB lineage: Bacteria > Bacteroidota > Bacteroidia > Sphingobacteriales > Sphingobacteriaceae > Mucilaginibacter. The sequence goes on from JAQBOS010000102.1 coordinate 7,686, forward strand.
GCACTCCGGTTAAAATAAAAACCCCCTTACACTTGCTGCTCGGGGGTTTTACCTAAACCTTATTATTAGCGTAAGCGGGTTGCTTACATTTATAATACAGTAAATATAAATTTCTTACGTCACAATTATAACAAAATGAGTTATTTACCTCACATTTTTTTATAGATGTAAGGGAAAATATAAATAAGGGTTCGGTAAAATCATGGCTTTTTCATTTTCCAGGAAAATGTGCGATCTCAATAATGCAAAAAGCCACCCGGAAGTGGCTTTCTGCAAGTAGTCTGCGACGGGCAATTCCCGGACTTTTTTAGCGCTCAGGACATGATTAATCAATTATATCCCGGATTTTGTTTGAGTACGCTTTTTCCGCCTTTCACCATCAGGTCAATTTGTACCTGTGGTATAGGGTAATACTCACTTTTACCTTTTGTAAAATGTCCTGGTGTTATATCGGTAGTAATCTTGCTTTCATATTGAAAAAACGCATTTAGCGCCTGGTCGCCGATTCCCCATCGTACAATATCAAAAAAGCGATGGCCTTCCATAGCCAGCTCTACCTGGCGCTCATAATATATTGCCTTTAATGAATAAGCTAAACCATTAGCAGCAAAATTACCATCGGGGTACGGTTTAACCAGGTAATTAGCAGCCGGAGTAGTGGAATATCCACCAGTGGGGTTACTATCATCTGCATACTTATACACAAAGCCGTCAGGATTAGCTGCGCGGTTACGTACCATGTTAACATAGTCTTCGGCCTTTGATAAATTACCCAATTGTGCTTCCGCCTCGGCAGCCATTAATAATACGTCGGCAAAGCGAATAATATTATAATTAACGGCTGTACCCGGTCCCCATGAATGCTGGTCGCCTTCGGTATCCTGGCCGGCCTGGGTATAAACATGTTTTATAGGAGAATAAGGACCGGCATAGCCCTGATCGCGGATCCAATCGTTACCCGGGTGTAAACCCCAATCCAGGTAAGGAATGCCGCGCCTGCCTACCGTCCAGTCCAGCCTTGGGTCAATCGTTCCGGCATCAGGGGTGAAGTCGGCAGCCGACAGGATCCCCATATCATTTTGTATAGCATGGGCATTAAAATCATCAAGGTATGGCAACCCTGTTGTTGAGTTGGTGCGGAAATGGTTTACCAAATCAACTGTTGGCTGATAAAAGCTACAGCAATTAAAAGGGCTGCTGGTTCCGTAAGGATAATTAAGCCTGTCTCCATCATTTGACTGTGTTATGCCACCCGGATCAGAATTTGCAATAGCCTGGATAGCAAAAACCGATTCGGAGTTATTCTTTGTTTCTGCGTTAAAATTATCATGAAACTTAGCCACCAATGCATAAGCCAGGCCACCAGCTGTTTGGCCCTGGGTAATAACTGGATCAAATATTGCTTTTGCACTGGCATATTTTTGCTCATACAAATAAGTTTTTGCCAGGTAAGCGCCCGCCGCCCATTTATTGGCACGGCCAACGTCGGACTGTGTTGCCGCTAAATTATTATATGCATATAAAAAATCAGCTTCAATTTTGGCCCAGACGTCAGTTGTATTAGGCTGAACAGGGTCTGTTGTTGTTTCGTCAATATAAGGCACATTATTGAACATCTTTTTTAAATCAAAGTAATAATGCCCTCTTAAAAAACGGGCCTGCCCTATAGCATTTGCCAGGTCGGCAGCAGAATACCCCGGGGTTTTAGTAGCTGCAATAATTACATTGTTGCAGCGGGTAATACCTTCGTAATCAGCTATCCATTTTGAATTAAAAAAGGGATTACTGGCATTTGAGAAAAAACCTGCAATTGATTCAATAGGGCCCTGATCGCCCGCATTACTTCCTTTGTGAGCATCTCCGCCTGCCACACCGCCATAAATCCAGTTATCCGGCGATGCCTGCCACGAGTCTGCACCTCCAAAAGCCGACCCATCGGCCTTTACCGCACGTAATGCACTGTAAGCCCCTATCAATAATCCATCAACCCCGGCCTTGGTTTGTAATAGTTCAGGACTTAATGATCCTATCTGGGGTGTTTCCAAATATGATTTTTTGCACGAATAGTTTACTGTTATCATACTGAAGGCCATCAGTATGATCATATATCTTGATGTTTTCATGTTGGTTATATTTAAAATATTCATCATAATGAAAGATTAACGCCAATTAAAAATGTACGCGAGCTTGAGTAGGTACCTTCATCAACCCCAAAATCCGTTGTTGAGCCCGGAAGCTCCGGATCAACCCCTGAATATTTGGTAATGGTGAATAAGTTGGCGGCAGATAAATACACCCTTAGCTTTTGAACGCTGATCTTCTTTAAAACAGCCGATGAAAATGTATAGCCTATTTGGGTGTTTTTGGCCCTCAGGTACGTTCCGTTCTCAATAAAATAAGAGTTTGCGGCGCCATTAGTACTGAAATAGCCTCCTAATTCCTGGATAGGTGCGCTGGCATTCATGTGTGTTGGAGTCCATGAATCATATAGTGCCGTAGAACTTTTTGCCGTTCCGAATGATGAATAAAAGTCTCTCCAGTACTTAACGTTGTTCCATACTTTGTTACCAAAGTTTCCGTATAAAAAGATGCTGAAATCCCATTGTTTATAATTCAATCCCAGGTTAAGCCCGGTACTGAATTTGGGATTTGGATTGCCAAGAAAAGTACGGTCGGCATCTGTTATTTGGCCATCACCATTCACGTCGGCATATTTAAAACGGCCAACGCCCATATCAGTTTCATAAACCGCAGCCGGGTCACCTGTTGCTTTTTGAGCTTTAGCATTTGCCGCATCTATTTCAGCCTGTGAGTTCCAGAAACCTGCAACTTTATATCCATAAAACTCGCCTATTGAGTGGCCAACCTGGTTCCGAACTAAATTGGTTCCAACCCTTCTTCCAAAATCATCATCAAAATAATTAGATTCTGTTGCTACTTTAAGGATTTTGTTATTGTAGGTAGTTAATGATAAAGTGGCATTGATCTTAAAGTCGTTCCTGATTTTAAAGTTACCGGTAATAGAAGCATCAATACCGGTATTTTTCATTTTTGCAATATTTACAAATGGCGGGTTTGGATCGCCATAAGTACCGGGCAGGGTAGGGTTAAACAGCAGGTCGCGGATATCTTTCCTATAATAATCTATAGTAACAGATACCATGTCATGAAAAAGGGTAGCATCAATACCTACGTTACTGTTTATGTCCTTTTCCCATTTAGCAGCGGGATTTCCCTTATCACTTTCATAATACCCCGGGATAATGCTTGTGCCGTCAATACCGTAATAGGACTGGCCAATTGCACTTGAAAAATTGGTAAACTGGTTACCTGATGTAATATTTAGCTGGTTACCTAAAACACCATATCCTCCGCGTAACTTAAGGTCAGAGATCCATGAAATATTCTTCATGAAATTTTCCTGGGAGATCCTCCAGCCTGCACTTATTGCCGGGAACCAGCCGTACTGACTTACAAATGCGGAAGATCCATCGCGCCTTATTACACCACTTAATAAATATTTATCGTCAAATGCGTAGTCAATTCTTCCGATATAGGAAAACAATGACCTCGCCGGATTATGATAACTGGAGTTACTTTGCCCGGCGGCGGCTCCTGTTGAAAGATTTACATAATTTGGATCGAACGAATAATAATTTTGACGACTTCCACTTAAACCACTGCCACCGTTTCGGTTAGCTTCGGTACCAACAAGCGCTTTGATATCATTTTTACCAAAAACCTCATGATAGGATAACGTATTTGTCCAGGTGTAATCATAGCCGCTGGTTGAACTCTCATTATATTGATTCAATGATGAGTTTTCTGCATTTTCATAGGTGGGATAAGTGAATGAGTGAGCGGTACTTGAATTTAGCTCGCCACCGAATGAAGTGCGCAGGGTTAAAGATTTAACAAGGTCAGCCTCAGCAAAGGCATTGCCAAACAAGCGATAACTTAATGATTTATCATTTTTTGTACGTTGCTGAATAGCTACCGGGTTTTCAGAATCTCCAAGGCCCGGGCCGTCGCTGCCTGCATAGTTACCCTTAATATCATATACCGGGATGATTGGTTGTTCTCTGAAAGCATGGGCAATAACAGCATCCGGATTGTTTATAGAAACCTGCGGATTGTCTATAACCGAATAAGCCAGGTTTTCACCAACTCTAATGTGCTTACTCACATTATACTGGCTGTTTGAACGCATGGTATAACGTTTTTCATACGTATCAATAAGCGTTCCCTGCTGGTTATAATAATTTAACGAGAAAAGATAGCTGCCCTGGTCGGTGCCGGCGCTTAATGAAAGGTTATGACTTGTTATAGGCGCAGTTTTAAAGACCTCGTGGAACCAATCGGTACCTGTTTTATTTGCTTTTGTAATCCTGTAAAAATTATTATAATCATTAGGATCGGTATAAAACGGATTTACGTAGTAAAGAGAAGGATTAACAGACGCGTCGCCATTATGTGCGCCTGCCGGTGCAATATAATCAGGCAAAACATAAGTAGGCCCATCACCATATTGCTGGTCCGAAAAATCGGTTACACCCGAGTTTACTTCGGCCTCTCTTTTTAAATTAGCCATTTCCTGCGAGCTAAGCGTATGCCAAACATTACCGCCTTTTGGCACTTGCGAGCCGTAGTAAGCATCGTATTGTACTTTTACCTTGCCTTTGCCTCTTTTTGTAGTGATAATGATAACGCCGTTTGATGCCCTTGATCCGTAAATTGATGCGGAGCCTGCATCTTTAAGCACCTGCATGTTTTCCACATCATTAGGGTTAAGCGTACTTACATCGGTAGTTGGCACACCGTCAATTACATATAGCGGAGTATTATTGCCAAAAGTATTTAAACCACGGATATGTACCTGGGGTTCCTGCCCTGGCTGGCCTGATCCGATAACCGAAACACCTGCTGCCTGCCCCTGCAACTGATTACTGATAGATGAAGTTGGGGTTTTAACAAGGTC
>JAQBOS010000109.1 GCA_028287925.1 Mucilaginibacter sp.
ATATTACGAGATATTTAAGATTCTGAAAAAAGCCGGATTCCGTAAGCTAACCGTGCCGTCAAACTCAGGAAAAGGAAACCTACCGCTGCCGTTATTAATCGTTAAATCATTTTTAATGGCAGAAAAATGCCTGGCGATATTCAAAAGCATTAAACTTCGAAAAAAAATTTACCGACGGCTGGCTCGCATTTTCAATATTCCATCAGAACTTGTAGTGATAGCTGAAAAATAGTGAAAGTATTAGCGCTACGCGAACGGTTTGCACATATGAGCGCTGTAAGCGGTTATGATGCGTTGTACAGTCACTTTCCTCAGGATATAGAAGTAAATTCTATCTATTGTGACTTTAAAAAAATGTATCCCCGGGGCATCGGAAGAATTTTGCAAAACACAGCGAAATTGGCCAGCGCTTCCGGTTTCTATAATGCACAATCCGTTGAAGCCGAAGCCAGGCTGATGGTGCAAACGATAAAAAAGAGTCCGGATATCGTACATTACAGTTATGGTGAACCTTACTTTGGCTTTGCGGGGCTCTTAAAAAACATATTTCGGGGACCTGTTGTCGTTACAAACCATCAGCCGGTCTCCTGGTGGCAGCAGCATGAGCGTTTCTCTACTAAATACCGAAAGGCCGACCGGGTGATCTGTCTTACCGAGTTTGACCGGGATTATTTTAATACCTTATTTCCCAAAAAAGCCATTTGCATTCCGCACGGGGTTGACGTGGATTTCTTTAAGCCGGGGTCTATAGATGAAAACGAGCGCCGAACTTTTAATGCCGTTTTTGTGGGGCGATATCTCAGAGATACCGGTACACTAGTAAAAATGATCAAAAAGATGTCCCAATCCGAAATAAATATACGATTTGATATCGTTTATTCAGACAAATCTGAAGTTACCGGGACGCCATTAAATGACATTAAGGACTTGGCTGTTGTGAATTGGCACACGGACATAAGTGAGGCAGAACTTTTGCTGCTTTATCAAGCTGCGGACTGCTGTGTGATACCTTTACTCGATTGTACGGCGAACAACGCTATACTCGAATCCCTGGCTTGCGGCCTTCCTGTTATAGCTACCGATCTGCCATCAGTAAGGACGTATCTTGATAAATCAGCAGCCATACTGACAAGAAAAGGCAACCCTGACGATCTATGCCAGGCTATAGAATTGCTTTATACCGATAAAAAACTTAGAATTGATATGGGAGTGCATGCCCGCCAAATGGCAGCGGAGAAATTCGACTGGAATGTTATTGCTGCGCAAACAGCACAGCTCTTCCTGAACTTATTATGAGCAAGCGGAACTTAATACTCACGATTTTACATGGTTACGACTATCCGTTCGTTGAGCCATTTTTCAAGTCCTTGAAAATGGTCGGATACAATGGCGAACTTGTAGTTTTTATTTCGGAAAAAGTATCTAAAGCGACAAAGACAAAAATAAAGGCACACGGCGCAAAGGTAGTCGAATACAAAGCGGAATATCCTTTCATTGAAAGTTATCGCACCGCCTTCGGGGGCATTTCGGGGTCGATAACGATTAATAATTATCGTTTTGTATTATATCAAACTTACCTCGAGGAAAGGCTTGATGAATATGCCCAGGTGATGCTGACGGACATTAGGGATGTGATATTTCAGCGCACGCCGTTTTCAGTACCAGTCACCGAAGGGATTTCTTTTTTCCTTGAAGATCCATCACACACTTTTCGGCATAAACTGAATTATCAATGGCTTACGCAAGCAACAAGCAAAAGTCTGGCTGACAAATTATTAGACAAAGTTGTCTGTTGTGCGGGAATTACGATTGGGTCTACCGGTGAGATCCTGGACTATTTACAATATATAAAAGGCAAACTGTCCCAGTGCGAAAAATTAGAGTGGGGTTTGGACCAAGGAATTCACAATAGTTATGTTTATGAGATAAAGCCTGTTACTATGCGTATTTTTGGTAGTGACGAGCCCTATGTAATCAATTTGGGTGCTTACCAGCCTTACTCTTTGAATAAGGATGGGGAACTCGTTAATAGTTTAAATCAACCCTACGCAATTGTGCACCAGTACGACAGGTCCGGCGGATTGTTTGCAAGCATAAAGGAGCGCTATATCGGCAGCAGGTTGATGCAAAAAATTAAACGGATCTACTATTTGATAATGCCCTGATGTCCGGACAGATCAAACAGTTATTGAAAGCCGTTGCGCTTCGTGCTCTCAGGAGCATAAAAGGGTACAGGGAAATTTCGCATATTCCGGCCGGTACGTTGTGTCTGGAGCAGTTAAAGGGTGTGAAAGTATCAAATTTTAGCCGTTATCCACCTGTGAAACGGTCGGCGCCGGGGACGATTGACAAGGATATCTATTGGAAATTTAAGAATAAGCTCGAAGAGACCCCGCAACAAACATTTGTTGCTGAAGCAACCGGCTGGCGGGTTTGGGGCAACCAGGGCGCTGTTATTACTGACGACGATCACCTCTTCGGGGATGTATCGCGCGAATTTGAAAACCCGGGGCATTCTATCTTTAAACAATTAAAGCTGGTTGCTCCAAAACCCTTGGCGGGAATTACTGCTGTCATCAACGCCTCCGGTGCAAGTATGTATTACCATTGGATGTTCGATATACTGCCGCGCATTAAACTTTTAAACGATGCAGGATTTACTTTCGAAAAAATTAATCATTATGTGATAGATTACCGTGAGATCTCCTTTCAGGATGAGGCACTTGCCGCCGTGGGTATCACAAAGGAAAAAATATCCATTGCGAGCGAAGTTTTTGATTATCATATTGTTGCCGAGCGGCTGATCGTTCCGTCACTGCCGTCGCGGCTTGATGAAGTATCCGCAGATGCCTGTGCATTTTTGAGGGATACGTTTTTAAAGGAAGAAGCCAACAGCCGTTTCGGCCGTAAGCTTTATCTGAAAAGGACGGGAAAAAGAGAAGTTATTAATGGTGCTGCGCTGGAACGCTATTTATTGGATGCTGGATTTGAAATCATACAATGTGAGCAATTTACTATTAAAGAGCAGGCGGCGATATTTAACAATGCCGATATTTTGGTAGGCCCCCATGGAGCGGCATTCAGCAATGTGGTATTTTGTATGCCAGGTGCAAAAGTGGTGGAGCTATTTTCTCCAAAATGGATAAATCCCTGCTACTGGACTATTTGCGAACAACTTTCCCTATCTTATTTTTACCTGGTGGGAGAAGGCGGGCCATCTGATGCAATCAGCGATGCCAAGGGCACCAATGAAGATATAACAGTAGACCTGGAAAAATTAAAAACACTTATATCAACGTATAAACTGTTTAATTAGCGAATGCAGGAGAAGAAAAGGATCAGAATAAAATTCCAGAACGGCATTTCGTTTGACGAGGGGATAAAGGAAATATTAAGCTACGTAACTGGCTACTATGAATTTATAGACAGCGAAGATCCTGATTTTATCATATTCGGCCCCTATGGTAACGATCTGCCGCCGAAAAGCGATAAATATGTGCGAATTGGTTATTACTGCGAAAACCTTGTCCCTGACTTTTCGCTTTGTGAATGGGCTTTCGGTATGCCGCGCGAAGAGGAAATTAATAATCCCCGTTATAAAAAGATTCAATGGCACAACCTGGATCCAAATGATCTGGTAAAAGTAAATTTTGACGTAGACCAGGTTATCAGCTCCAAAACGAAGTTCTGCAATTTTTTGTACGGGCACCGGGTCCCTTATCGCGAAGAATTTTTTACCGCTCTTTCCAAATACAAAATGGTTGACTCTCCTGGAAAATCGATGAACAATATGCCCTCAATTGATTCAATTTATTCGGGTGATACCTGGGAGCGGAAAAGGCAATTCCTGAGACAATATAAATTCACCATATCGTTTGAAAATAATTCCTATCCCGGATATCAAACCGAGAAGCTTTATGATGCAATGCTGGAGTGGAGTATTCCGATCTATTGCGGCGACCCGTATATCGACGATCTTTTCAATCCTGATAGCTTTATCAACGGTTTCGACATATTAGATGCTAATTATGGCAAGAAGGTAAAATTCCTTGAAAAGCATACACAGATGAATTTCGAGGATTTCAGGCCGGGTGTTTTCAAGACAATTCCGCATCACATCAAAAGAAAGTTAAAAACAATTGGCCGCGATTTGAAAATGAAAATAGAATTTAAATCGCTTAATTACAAAAAACTGGTGGACCGTGTGGTGGAGATCGATAAAAACGAAGACTTGTACCGCAGCATGTTGCTGCAGCCCTGGTTTAATAACAACGAAGTTCCACCGTATACTTCCGCGGTTGACAGGTGGCGGCAAATATTCGGAAAATGAGCAACGCAACCCTCGTGAGCGTTATCATACCAATTTATAATGCGGAGCCGTATATCGAGGATTGCATCTCTTCCGTGCTGGGACAAACCTGGCCAAACCTGGAGATCATTATCATTGATGATGGGTCTACTGATAATAGTTTTGAACGAGCGAACGCATTATCCGCAGACAATATTACTATAATCACGCAGGCAAATGCCGGCGCCAGCGCAGCCCGTAATAATGGGTTACGGCATGCAAAAGGCGAACACATCCAGTTTCTTGATGCCGACGACCTGCTGTCAACAGAAAAGATCAGAGCACAGATGGATATACTGGCAGGCAAACCGGATTACCTGGCACTTTGTCCAACAGCATATTTCGACGATGGCTCACCTCCGGTAGAAGCGCTGCCTTTACAAGAGTGGTTTGCCGAAGGCAGCGACGACCCGGTGGATTTTCTGATAAAACTTTATAACGGTTACGAGGGCTATGGTGGCATGATACAAACTAACGCGTGGTTAGCACCGCGGAAACTGATTGACAAAGCCGGCTGGTGGAACGAAATGCGCAACCCTGACGATGACGGCGAGTTTTTTTGCAGGGTAATTTTAGCCGGCAAAGGCGTTGGGTACACTGATAAAGGGATAAGCTATTATCGAAAATTTCAACGAAAAAATACTTGGAGCAACCGGAGCAGTTATAAAAATCAGCAGGCAGTACTTCAATCATGGATCCTGAAAAGTGAACATTTAAAATCGCATGAAAACATGACTGGTATCCGAAAGGCACTTGCTTATAACTTTACCGAGTTGTCCTATAGTAACTACCCTGTGTATAAGGACCTGAGTAAGAAAGCCATTGAATTGGCAACGGCATATGGCGGGTTCAGTCACCCGCCTTATTTTGGCAATAGGGCTTTCAATAAGCTTAGATGGCTATTGCCCTGGAAAATATTACTCCGACTACAATATTTTTATCAGTGGCTTAAGGGGATTTGAAACTACAGTTTTACATCGATCCGGAACATTATCCATACGCATACCAGGATAATTTAAGCTTTAACAACGGTGAATTGTTAACGGAATTGGGCAGTGCAAACACATGGCTTTTGTGGACACTGCGAACCTACCTGGAGCTGAAGTCCCATTTTACCTGTGTGTTAGTTGATAAAATGCCGGAGAGTGGCATTACACTTTTTTCCAGGGGATCAGTGAACTTAACACAAAAGCCCAAGAGAGGGCAGTTTTGGGTATGCATGGTTGCCGATGGTACATGGCATCCATACAGCCACGTCAACCTTTTTCAAAATAAACATCAAATAAAAAATAACCCGCAATCTTATTTCATCAGACATTGGTATCAAATAGGAATTATCAGGTCTGTGTCTGAAAATAAAACGCCTGTAAATATTTACTATTTCGGCGATACGAATAATTTGGCTGCTGAACTAAAATCGGATGACTGGAACAAATTTGTGGATGCAAACAGCTTCAAATTTTTACTTCCACCGGTTCCCGAATGGAATAACTATGAAAAAGCGGATATTGTACTGGGCATTCGCTCATTTGAAAAAAACAACCGGTACGACAACAAGCCTTCTTCAAAACTAATTAACGCATGGCGCGCGGGCGTGGCTTTTATTGGGGGGCAGGATTCTGCTTTTGAAGACGAGCGTCAAAGTAAACATGACTTTGTAAGCGTTAATAGCTGCGAAGATCTAAAAAAAGCTTTATTGAAGTTAAAAGATGATCCGCAGCATTATCATGATCTTCGTTTCCAGGCGGGAATCTGTGCAGAAAGATTTCCTGACGCATTCTTTGTTAACCAATGGACTGATTTATTGTGGCGGCCAATTGAACACCATTATCAAAAAGCGCAAGGTATATCAAGTTTAGCTCATCATCTTTTTATAGTTGGCAGATGGTATTTGTATAAAAGCCGCGCGCTGGCCTTAAGGCTAAAAATGAGGTAGAAAAAACGCTCAAAACAGATGAATAAAGTTAGTTTAGTGATATTTACCTGTGAAGGCCGGGGGCATTTGCTGGAACGGACCTTTCAGTCCTTTAAAAACGCCTGTAATTACGAATTCGCCCATGTAATATTAGCAGTTGACGGCGTGATAGATGCGTCTGTTATTGATTGGATTAGTCCTGACCTGGTGGTTTACGGGTATAAACGTAAAGGTTATGTGCACAGCATTAAGAATACCTTAGTTAATATTAAAACTCCTTATTTTTTTTGGCTGGAGGATGACTGGAGTTTTAATGAAAAAATAAATGTTGATCATTACACCACGCTGCTGGAAAAAAACGCTGACTGGGCCGAGGTGGCTTATAGTAAATACGGGCCATTGCAAGATGATTTTAAAGTTGATAAGCTCGGCGAGAATCTTTATGCAAATATTTACGGATATACGGCCAATCCCGGCTTTAATCGTACCGCATTTATAAAAGAGGGTTTTGAGCAAATGGAAAATGCCCAAAAAATGAATGGGGTAAAGGAAATAGGATTCGAAAATTTCCTGACGGCTTATTTGGGGAACGAAAGAATGAAATGTATTTTGATCGATCCTGTCGACCATATCTCAATTGCACACGAGGGGTACCTGGAAAGCACTCCAAGAAATTGGCACATGTTGAGCTCGCTCGATAAAAAAACAGAAAAACATTTGCTCACAATTCCGGAACCATCATTAGCACGCCGGCTTTTTATGCTATTAAAACTTACAAAGGCCTGCGTGAGCCTGGGGATTAGGCAGTTATGGCAGAATGAAATTTATGACTTGTGTTTTAGGATAATAGCCCTCAATATTTCAACAAAACGAAGTGCGACAGCAACGGCAGATAATCACCATAGCAACCGGTAAAAAGCTTTACCTTGATTTAGCGGTAAACCTTGCGCGCTCGTTTTTGCTTTGGCATAAAGGAAGCGATATTGTTTTCCAACTGGTTACGGACCTTCCTGACCTTATTCCCGGCAACATCAAACCCGATATTAGCGTTATCGGTATTGAAACGGGGGAAATAGGCCGGGGTTTTTCAACCAAGTTGCACTTGGATAAACTGGTTTCCGATGGTCAAACTTTGTTTATCGATAGCGACTGTCTGGTTTATCAGAACCTCGATTTCGTATTCAGACGTTTTTCCGGCAAAGCTGTATCGGTCGTCGGGAACTATATTTCCAAAGGGGAATGGTTTGGTGATGTCCGGCAGGTATGCAGGTATTTCGGAATAAAACACATGCCGAAGTTTAATGGTGGTGTATATTACCTCGAAAAAGGGGATACGGCAAGCGCTGTATACCAAACCGCGAGGGAAATTGAAAAGAACTATGATAAGATCGGTTTCGTGAGATTGAGAAACCGCCCGAATGATGAAGTGATCCTATCAGTAGCCATGGAACTGCATCGCCAGGAACCTGTGCCGGAAGACGGGAGTATTATGGCCGAGTTCGTAAACTTCAGGTCGGGGGTGAAATCTGATTTACTGCGGGGAGTGGCCGAACTTTACAACAGTCCCGGCCACAAACATTATCAACCCGGCTGGCCGCTCAGCATTGCCCATCCGGCTATAGTGCATTTTCTTGGCGATCATAACCAAAAATTACCTTACTTAAAAGAGGCAATGCTTTTAAATTACCTGTATGCCGGTAACGGGTCGGAACTCACTGCGCGTGTGAAAACATACCTGGGGATAACCATACCTTATAGGATAAAATTATCGTTAAAAAATATTTTGAGGCCGTTTTATCATTCCCTTTTTGGGGTGAGGGCTATTAAAAAATCGGAGCGCATAATAGATTAATGGACGTAAGTATTATCATCCCCACTTATAACCGCTTATGGAGTTTGCCAATGGCCGTTGCGAGCTGTTTTGCATCGCAGCTGACCATAGAAGTCATCATCATTGATGACGGCAGTATTGATGGTACCTGGGCCTGGCTGCAACAGCAAGCTAATATTATTGCCATAAAACAGCAAAATATGGGCAAAGACTGGGCCGTAAATGCAGGCTTTGCATTGGCAAACGGTAAATATATTCGGTTCCTCGACTCGGATGACTGGCTGCTCCCCGGATCAACCGATAAATTATTTAATGCCGCCGAAAGTGAGGGGCTTGAGGTAGTTTGTGCGGGATATCAATTGTTTGATCACCAGGAACTGCTGGTAAAGGAAATCAGCTGGACGGTTTGTGATGATTTTATTGCACAACAGTTAGGTGAGTGCGATTCATCGCACTACAGCGCATACCTCTTTAGAAAAGATTTTATAAACGATATTCCACACCGGCAGGAATACGGCGCGCTCGATGACAGGAAATTCATGATCGAGATTGCATTAAAAGGGCCAAAAATCGGTTATATCGATGCACTTACGTTTGCGCATCGCATACATGAAAACGAACGCCTCCAAAGCCCGTCGGTCTTGCAGGATGCATCCATACAGCTGGCTCGCTATAACATCTACAAAAAAGCATTACAACTGCTTGCCGAACGTGGCGACTTGACGCAAAGAAGGAAAAATGCCTGTTGCCATATTTTATGGCACCTTGCCCATTGGGTAGCCAAAACAGATATTAAAACAGGTAAAGAGATATACGATTGGATTTTTGAATTGCAACCCCGGTTTAAGCCCAACGAAAATACATCCTTACAGCGTATGTATAAAAATATGGGATTTGTACATACCGAAAAGCTGCTGACTTTCAGACGATTATTAAAAAGATAGACTATTAAAACACTCAATATTTTTTACGGAGAACCCGACCCTGACCGTTGGTTTAAATATGACAGGTATCCGCGCAGGTTAATAAGGCAAATAGTAAGGGGGAAGAAAAACCCGCGGGGCGTTGGCATGATCGTTATAAGCCTTTTAAAAGGGCTGGATAAACTTGGCATTCCTTATCGTTATAACGACTATAGATATATTCGCAAACACAGGGATGAAATTGCCTGTATTATCGGTATGCCACAGATTTTGTTTACTAAAAACTGGCAAAACCCGGTTATCCTCGGCGCAGGTATTTTCTCCCATCCATTAGAGTGCCCTGATCTATTTACCCGTTATCCAACAGTTAAGCGAATTTTGGTGCCGGGAAAGTGGATGCGCGAAATGTTTGAACCCTATTATCATGAAAAAGTTATCGCATGGCCGGCCGGCATCGATACAGAACGATGGTCGCCGGAGATTAAGAAAAAACCGGAGATTGACTTTCTGATCTATGATAAACTGTTATGGGAG
>JAQBOS010000114.1 GCA_028287925.1 Mucilaginibacter sp.
CAAAAAGAAGGCCCGGCATGCATCAGCATAGCCGGGCTTTTTTAATATTATACTTCCCTGAATATAAATGCGCCGGAAATTTTTGCTTATTTTTATCTCTCACCATTTCCTGATTATATTGAAAAAGATCTTCCTTTTCGGGCTTATGCTTTGGGGAGTTTTTGCAAGCGCCCAGTCAAAGCTTGTAGCGGTTCAACAATACCGCGATTCGGTAGTGATTTTTGATCTGAAAAGCCAGGCAAAAACCGGGCAGGTTAAAATCGGCTTTAAGCCGCATGAAATTACCTATGATGCGGTTACCAAAAAGTGCTTTATTAGCAATTTTGGGCTGGAAGATTATGACCTCAGGATCGGCAAAACCGGGAATATGATTAGTGTTGTTGATCCTTTTGTTGGGAAGGTTGTTAAGGAACTTTACACGGCTGCAGATACCGCTGTCCATAACGGCCCGCATGGGATAAAAGTAAGATCGGGTAACTACAGGGAGCTTTTTGTAAATACGGAGATCGGTGGGGATACCATGCGGATTTTTGATACGCAGCAGCTTATTGCAAAAAGAAAATTCGCCCTTCCAAAGGGCTCACATAATTTTTCTTTTTCCCCACGCGGTGATACACTTTGGATCATGGCCGGGCAAAACGGGGTGTACAGGATTGATCCTGAAAATGGTGCTGTACTACAGCATATGGAGCTTTCAACCCCGGTAAGAGGGCTTTTAATAGCGAAACAATGGATTGTAGCATCGTGCAAAAATGAAATATTCCTGCTTTCGAAAACTGATCTTTCAATTTTAAAGCACTTTAATAACCTGCAGCTGAAAGTTGGCCTGATCCTTTACTCAAATATAACTGACGACCAGAAATATATCCTGGCGCCGGCGCCTTTTGATAGTGTTGTATTGGTGATTGATGCAGCAACCGGTGAAGTAGTGCAGCGGCTGCAAACCGGGGATACGCCAATAAATGTTCAGGTTAGCGGCATGCATGGCTATGTTTCGCATGCTAAAGATGACTATATTGGCACCATTGACCTTGGCACCTTTAAAACATCAAAAGATTTAAAGGCTTTTGGCACAAACGGACTTATTGTAATAAAGTAAATTATAAAATTCATGAGAAAATATTTAGCTGTTTGGCTGATATTATTAGTAACTATTTGCAGCGTAAATGCGCAAAGCCCTGTTAAAAGTCCATCCCTATTTATAGTTAAAGGTTTCCATATTGATCTGCGGATCCAGGTGATGACGATGGATGCGCTAAAAGCGTTTGCACTAAAACTAAGCAAAGCGGGGATCAATACCATAATAATGGAGTGGGAGGGAACCTATCCTTTTACAAAATACCCGCTGATCCCAAACAGGTATGCCTATAGCCGGGAGGAAATTACGGGCTTTATAAATTACTGCAATTTTATAGGTGTGGATGTGATCCCGCTGCAGCAAAGCTTTGGGCATGTGGAGTATATTTTAAGGAACGACCGCTACAAAGATCTGCGGGAAGATCAAAAGGATTTTTCGCAGGTTTGTCCGCTGCAAACAGAGCAGGATAAAGCTTTGTTTACCGACTTGTACACTGATCTTGTATCAACCCATACCTCAAAATATATTCATATAGGCGGCGATGAAACTTATTTGCTTGGGCATGATGAGCGGTGCAGGCTAAAGGCGGCAAAAGAAGGGAAATCAAAACTGTATATTGATTACATAAAGATGCTTTGCGATATTGTGATAAAGCTTGGCAAAACGCCTGTGCTTTGGGCCGATATTGCTTTGAAATACCCGGATGCCATAAAGCAATTGCCTAAAGGCACAGTATTTATTGACTGGAATTACGGCTGGGATATGAACAATTTTGGCGATCATAAAAAGCTGGTGGAAAGCGGTTATGAAATATGGGGAGCGCCGGCATTACGTTCATCGCCCGATAATTATTTCCTTACGCAATGGGAGAAGCATTTTAAAAATATCCGCGATTTTGTACCTGCCGCGGCAAATATGGGCTATAAAGGGATAGTGATGACCTCATGGTCAACATCGGGACAATACTCGCCTGTATTTGAATCGGAAAACGAGATGGCCGAAGAGTATGCTATCCGGCATGTTTACCCGCTAAGCGGCTTTAATATGCTGGTAACAGCTTATACCGAAAGCATAACCAGCACAAAACAACTGAATATTGAAGGCTTTATTACCAAATATTGTAAAGAACATTATGGTTTTGATGCAGACGAATCGGCAAAGTTTTGGCATGCTTTGAAAATAACACCCTATGAGATCAGGAACGGAAAAGTTGTATCCGTCGTTCAGTTTTCGGTTAAACAAATACTGGATAGTACAAAAACAGCCTTAGAAACACTTTATAAGCTTAAACCGGATAAGAACAAAGATGAGTTTGAGCATTACAGGCTGATGACCGGTATCAGGTTAAATTACCTGCAATTCCAGGATATTTTGCAAAGGGTTAACTCGCCATCATTTACTGAATCTATGGTACCCGGAGTTTTACAGGAATTAAAAAACCTGATGATCAATGAAGAAGTGCTGGACATGCACTTTACCGAACTGAATAAAAATTTCCTGAACGCTTCGGAAGTGAAAACAGAAAACAGCCTGAGAGCTGTAAGGGTACAGCTACTTTATGACCGTTTATCCCGAAATAAATAAAATTGTGGAACAGCAACAATTAAAGATCTGCAACGGCAAAATTATTACTCCTAAAAAAATTATAAATGGGGGTACTGTTTTGATAAACAACGGTATCATCACGGCAGTAAGTGAGGGGAATCTTGATGCACCGGGAGCAATCCTGATTGATGCCGTTGGAAAGTATGTTTCCCCGGGTTTTATTGATATCCATATCCATGGCGGCGGTGGGCACGATTTTATGGATAATACGGTTGAAGCGTTTTTAGGGATTGCTGAGATCCATGCCAGGTATGGAACAACCGCCATGTCACCAACTACGCTTACCAGCAGCAAGGAGGATCTCCTGGAGACTTTGTGTGTTTACGAGTTAGCAGATAAGCAGAATATTAACGGTTCCCAATTTATAGGGATGCATTTGGAAGGGCCATATTTTGCTGTTAACCAATGCGGCGCGCAGGACCCGCGTTATATCCGCGATCCTGACCCGGAAGAGTACAAGGAGATCATTGCCGGAACATCAGTTATAAAACGCTGGAGCGCTGCGCCGGAATTAAAGGGAGCCATTGAATTTGGCAAATATGTAGTATCCAAAGGTATTTTAGCAGCTATAGCGCATACCGATGCTATTTACGAAGAAGCGCTGGAAGCATTTGAAAATGGTTATACGCTTGCCACGCATTTGTATTCGGGCATGCTGGGTGTAACACGCAGAAACGCTTACAGGTATGCCGGGGTAGTGGAAGCGGCCTTTTTGATTGACGGAATGGATGTGGAAATAATTGCAGACGGGATCCATTTGCCTCCACCATTGCTTAAGCTGGTATATAAAATTAAAGGGGCCAAAAGAACCGCATTGATAACCGATGCCATGCGGGCAGCAGGGATGCCACCGGGCGACAGCGTTTTAGGCAGCTTAAAAAACGGGTTAAAAGTTATTGTGGAAGATGGGGTAGCAAAACTACCGGACAGAAGCGCCTTTGCCGGCAGCGTTGCCACAGCAAACTTATTAGTGAGGAATATGATAAAAATGGCTGATGTATCCCTTTTAGAAGCGGTGCAAATGGCAGCTTTAACACCTGCAACTATAATGAATATTGCAGATAAGAAAGGATCTATAGAAATCGGAAAAGATGCAGATCTCCTGATTTTTGATGAGGATATAAATATTGAGAAGACCATTATAAAAGGGAAGGTGATTTATGAAAGATAGTAGAGCCGCGATGCATCGCGGCTCCAATTTGCAGGTTCTTAAATATGAGGACAGGAGGGCAATGGGTAAAACGGCCGCTGACATGGTTTCCCAAAAAATAACGAAATTGTTTAACCAACAGCAATTTGTAAACATGATCTTCGCCGCTGCGCCTTCACAAAATGAATTTTTATCTGCTTTGATCCAAAACGAAACTATTGAATGGCAGCGGATAAATGCTTTTCATATGGATGAGTACATCGGGCTGTCCGAAAATGATTCACGAACTTTTTCGTCATTTTTAAAAGAAAAAATATTCAGCAAGCTGCCCTTCCATACGGTTAACTATATTAACGGGAATGCAATTGATCCAGATACAGAATGCAAGCGATATGCTGAACTGCTAAGTAAATATCCTACAGATATAGTATGCATGGGCATAGGTGAAAACGGACATATCGCCTTTAATGACCCGCACGTAGCTGATTTTAATGACCCGGTAAAGGTTAAGGTTGTTAGTCTTGATTCGGATTGCAGGCAGCAGCAGGTTAATGATAAGTGTTTTGATTTATTAGATGAAGTGCCAACTCATGCCATAACGCTAACTATTCCCGCGCTTATGGCCGGTAAATATATTTATTGCATGGTACCCGGTGAAAAAAAGGCGAAAGCTGTATTTAACACTTTGAATGCCGAAATTAATGAAAAATGCCCGGCAACAATTTTGCGAAGACATGCAAGTACAATGTTGTTTATTGATAAGAACAGCGGAGCGCTCTTATAAGTTGATATCCTCTTGTCATTGCGAGGTACGAAGCAATCGCATGCTATACAGGGCGAACAGAAAGGTGGTAAACTTGTACAGTGGATTTGCATAGTTCGCGATTGCTTCGTACCTCGCAATGACAACCAGGTTACTCCTCAATTACAATCTGTTCTTTTAATACCCCAAGATCAATAAGGTCATCTTTTATTTGTGCAACAAATGGGTCAGGTCCGCAGATGTAATAATAGTGGCCCGCTGCCATAAGATGCTGTTTAAGCAGGTCCTTATCAATATGTTTTCCGGGTTTTCCTGATTTTGGCTCTGATATAATGTCAATATGATTGCCATCCAGCATTTCATTCAGTTCATCTTTTATTATAATATCATCTTCCGTGTGGTTAGCAAACAATAGCTTATTGCCGGCTAACCTATTGTCTTTTTTGAGCTGGCGAAGAATAGAGATAAAAGGTGTTAAACCGGCTCCACCAGCAATAAACAAGCCCGGACCTTTGAAATTTATCGCCCCAAAAACCTCGTGAATTATCAGCTCGTCGCCTGCATTAACATCAAGCAACTTTTCGGTAATGCCGTTATGCCCTTTGTAAATTTTAATGGTAAACTCAAGGTGATCATCACTGTTTAGACAGGTGAACGTAAAGGGATGGAGATCCTCTTCAAGCCCGGGTTTATTAATAGACACATCGGTAGCCTGACCGGATCTAAAGGTATAGCCTGTGGGTTTTTGCAAAGTGAAACGTTTTACATTATGAGTTACAAACGCAGTGTTTATAACTTTAACAATATGCTTTTCCATGATATTTATTTATCGTTATGTAAATTAACAATTGTTATAAAGTAAGGTGTTAAAAATCAAACAATAATAGAAAAATAGACAATCAGATTGTAAATTAGGCTTTATTTTGGGATAATGTATGGATAAAAAGTATATTGCCCCTGCAAAACAAAAAGCACATTAAACCTATACGATCCGCTCCCCTAAAGCAGGTATAAATTTACAAATGAAGAGTTTTTTAAACGAGGATTTTTTACTGGAAACAAAGACCGCGCAGCGTTTATATCATGACTATGCCGCAGGTCTTCCGATAATTGATTACCATTGCCATTTACCACCCGACCAGATTGCCGGGGATCTCAATTTTAAGAATCTAACCCAAGTCTGGTTAAATGGAGATCATTATAAATGGCGGGCAATGCGCGCCAATGGTGTAAATGAGGCTTATATAACAGGCGATAAAAGCGACTGGGAGAAGTTTGAACAATGGGCAGCAACGGTTCCCTACACATTGCGCAATCCTTTGTACCATTGGACACATTTGGAATTGCGGCGCTATTTTAATATTGATGAGATTTTATCGCCCGCAACTGCTAAAAAGATCTATGAGGAGTGTGAGGAAAAGCTACAGTCGCCGGAGTACAGTGTAAGAAACCTCATCAAAAACCGGAATGTGGAGGTAGTTTGTACTACCGACGATCCTTTAGATGACCTGGCGCACCACCAAAAAATAAAAAAGGAAGGCTATGGCGTTAAGGTTTTACCGGCATTCAGGCCCGATAAGGCAATGGAGGCTAATGATACTAGAGCATTAAATGCCTATATCAGCAAGCTCGAAACAATAACCGGCGATTCAATCCCTGATTTTAATGCCTACCTGGCTGCTTTAAAACAAAGGCACGATTATTTTGCAGAAAATGGCGGTAGTTTGTCTGACCACGGTTTAGAGCATTTGTATGCCGAGAACTATACCGAGCTGGAGATAAAAATAATATTTACAAAAATAAAGAGCGAGCAGGCGCTAACGGTGCATGAAGCGGCGCAGTTTAAATCTGCAATGCTTTATCATTTTTCGGTTTGGGATCATGAGAAGGGGTGGGTGCAGCAATATCACCTGGGTGCATTACGGAATAACAATACCCGCGCTTTAAGCGAAGCTGGTCCCGATACAGGGTATGATTCCATGGGCGATTTTTCGCAGGGAAAGACATTGTCGAAATTTTTGAACAAACTGGAAGCTGAGAATAAGCTTACCAAAACCATATTGTATAACCTTAATCCTGCGGATAATGAATTAATGGCAACGATGGCCGGTAATTTTAATGATGGTAAGGTGGCGGGTAAAATGCAGTTTGGTTCTGCATGGTGGTTTTTGGATCAGAAGGACGGGATGATCAAACAAATAAACGCCCTGTCAAATATGGGACTTTTGAGCCGGATGGTAGGTATGCTTACCGATTCTCGTAGCTTTATGTCGTTCCCGCGCCATGAATATTTCAGGCGGATCCTTTGCAATCTTTTTGGTAACGACATAGAGAATGGCGAATTGCCAAATGATATAAAATGGACCGGCAAGATCATCCAGGATATTTGCTATTACAATGCTAAAAATTACTTCGATTTTGATAAGGTGAAATGAGCGCGACTTTTAATACACATCAACCCGGAAAAATATTATCCTTTGGCGAATTATTGCTGAGGATAACTCCTGATGCAGGCGGTGAATGGCTTCATAACAACCTATTGCCATTTTATGTTGGCGGCGCGGAGCTAAATGTGGCAACCGCATTGGCTTTATGGGATTTGCCATCCAAATACTTTACGGCATTGCCTGATAATGGATTATCGGCACAAATTATAAAAGATCTTCAAAAGAAAAATATTGATACCTCGCCTGTTTTTTATGGTGATGGAAGATTAGGCCTTTACTTTTTAACAAAGGGCCAGGATTTGAAACATGACGCTTTAATATATGATCGTGCCGGCTCAGCATTTTCCCATCTTAAACCGGGAATGATGGATTGGGACGAGGTACTGAAAGATGTAAGCTGGTTTCACTTCAGCGCCATATGCCCGGCTATCAACCAAAATGTAGCGGATGTTTGCCACGAGGTTTTAGAAGCCGCCTCGAAAAAGGGCATCACTATTTCTGTAGACCTGAACTATCGTTCTAAACTGTGGAAATATGGAAAAACGCCATTAGAGGTAATGTCCGGCCTGGCAAAATACTGCAATTTAATAATGGGTAATGTTTGGGCTGCTGAAACTATGCTGGGAATTCCGGTTGAACCCAATATTCATGAATCGGGGCAAAAGAGTATTTATTTGAAGGAAGCGTTAAATTCATCTGAACGTATTATTGAGCAGTATCCAAAATGTAAGGCCGTTGCCAATACCTTCAGGTTTGATTCCTCTGCTGATATTGATTATTATACAACATTGTACACCGGCGATGAGTTTTATAGTTCAAAGGAATACGAAACCACACAGGTGACAGACAAAGTGGGGAGCGGAGATTGTTTTATGGCCGGGATTATTTATGGATTTTACAATAACGCCGAACCTGCTGAAATACTTGAATTTGCTACAGCTGCGGCATTTGAGCAGCTATTTGTTAAAAGTGATGCTACAGATAAAACGATAACGGATATTAAAAACGCGATGAAATGAAGATAAAGAAAGCCGTACTGAACAGCATATTAACACAGGGTATGTTACCCCTGTTTTTTTATGAAGATGCCGAAGTTAGCCTGCAAATAACGCGGACACTTTACAAAGCCGGCATAAGGGTAATTGAATATACCAACCGGGGCAAACAGGCTTTGGATAACTTCAAAGTTTTAAAGAAAGCAACCCACAAGGAAATGCCCGAGCTTTTACTGGGTATTGGCACCATAAAAAATGTGTCGGACGCAGAGGCTTTTATTGATGTTGGGGCCGATTTTATCGTATCGCCAATTATAAACCCTGAGGTTGCAAAGGTGGCCCATAAATATAAATTGTTATGGATCCCGGGTTGCATGACACCGACCGAGATCTACCTGGCTCAAAAAAACGGTGCAGAACTGATAAAGATCTTCCCTGCAAATATATTGGGTCCGGCTTTCGTAAGCTCTATTAAAGAGTTGTTTCCTGGTCAGCTTTTTATGCCTACGGGGGGCGTTGAACTTAATGCTAAAAACATCAGCTCGTGGTTTCATGCCGGGGTATGTGCGGTGGGAATGGGCAGCAAGCTGATAAGCAAAGATGTTATGGACAAAAAGCTTTACGACCAATTATATACCGATACCGTTAAGGCCATTGAATTGGTTAAAGCCGCAATGTAATTAACCTGAAATCAATAATTATGAAGGATGTTAAAGTAGGAAACTACAGGTGGGTAGTAGTGGCCCTTTTGTTTTTTGCTACAACGATCAATTACCTCGACCGGCAGATCATTGGCCTTTTAAAGCCAACATTGGAGTTACAGTTTCACTGGACGGAAATTGATTACGGACACATTGTAACAGCTTTTACAGCCGCTTATGCAGCAGGATTATTAATATTCGGCGGCATTATTGATAAAATAGGGACAAAATTGGGATACGTCATCTCCATAATTTTGTGGAGCGTTGCGGCAATGCTCCATGCCATAGTTAAAAGTACAACCGGGTTTATAGTAGTAAGAATGGGTCTGGGAATTGGCGAATCGGGCAACTTTCCGGCTGCTATTAAAGCCGTTGCCGAGTGGTTCCCTAAAAAGGAGCGTGCATTTGCAACCGGTATCTTTAATTCAGGGGCAAACATAGGTGCAGTTACCGCCCCGGTGCTTGTTCCATGGATCCTTGGCATCTATGGCTGGCAAATGGCATTTATAATTACAGGCTCAATTGGGTTTATATGGCTTATTTTTTGGTTGATATTTTATGAGATCCCTTCAAAACATAAAAAGCTAACCGCTGCCGAGTATGAATTTATCCACAGCGATGCAGAAGAAGTCGTTGAAGGGGCCCAGGAAAAGGTTAAATGGGCTACACTATTAAGCAAAAGGCAAACATGGACATTTGTAGCCGGTAAGCTATTAACAGACCCTATCTGGTATTTCTTTTTATTTTGGCTGCCTTCCTATTTTGCCAGCACCTTTAATCTTGACCTGAAAAAACCGAGCTTACCTTTGGTTATTGTTTATTCGGCCACAACCATTGGCAGTATTGGTGGAGGTTACCTTTCATCATGGCTCATTAAAAAAGGATGGCCCATATTTAAGGCGCGGAAAGTTTCCATGCTTATATTCGCAATTTGTGTAGTGCCAATTATTACCGCGCGCTTTGCAACCGGGATTTGGGAAGCGGTAGGCTTAATTGCACTGGCTGCTGCGGCACACCAGGCATGGAGCGCAACAATTTTTACTACAGCGTCAGATATGTTTCCAAAAAGAGCGATCAGTTCTGTCGTGGGCATCGGTAGTATGGCTGGCGCGGTTGGCGGGATCTTCTTTCCGACCCTGATTGGCTACATTTTGGAAACCTATAAAGAAAGCGGCCATTTGGTTGTTGGCTATAATATTATTTTTACTATTTGCGGCTTTGGGTATTTATTGGCCTGGTTTATCATGCACCTGCTTTCGCCAACCATGAAACGCGTTGAATTATAGTTTCCAAAAAGGTGAAGAGAAACTTACGAAGTTTTCAAAACTTCGTAAGTTTTTCCAAGTTGAAACTCATCTCATTAAAATGAAAACACTAATCTGCACCACCCCCGGCGTCCTGGAATATAAAACGGGCGAAAAATCTGCTTTGCAAAAAGGCCATGCCATTATAAAAGTAAAACGGATTGGCATTTGTGGTACCGACTTGCATGCTTTTGAGGGTACACAGCCTTATTTTGAATATCCCCGGATCCTGGGGCATGAGCTTTCCGGCGAATTGATAGAATTTGATGATGCCCCTGGTTTTGCACAAGGCGAGCAGGTTACTTTTATACCCTATTTTAATTGCGGAACATGCATAGCCTGCCGCAGCGGCAAACCAAACTGCTGTGTGAGCATAAAAGTTTGCGGGGTACATATTAACGGCGGTATGGTTGAATATCTTTCCGTGCCTTCTTATTCATTGGTGCACGGTGACGGCTTAAGCTATGATGAGCTGGCCCTGGTTGAACCATTGGCAATTGGCGCTCATGGCGTTGGTCATGCAGGTATAAAAAGCGGAGAATTTGTTTTGGTGATAGGAGCAGGACCAATAGGCCTTGGGGTAATAGAATTTGCCCGGATTGCCGGAGCACAGGTAATAGCTATGGATGTAAACGAGGCGCGCCTTGATTTTTGCAGGCAACATCTGAATGTAGTTCATACCATAAACCCCATTGGTGGGAATATATTGGAGCAGTTAAAAGGAATAACCAATGGGGATATGCCTACTGTAGTTATTGATGCAACCGGGAATCAAAAAGCTATTAATAACGCCTTTCAATACATGGCGCATGGGGCGAAATTTGTGTTGATAGGCTTGCAAAAGGGTGAGATTAGTTTTAGCCACCCTGAATTTCACAAGCGCGAGGCAACATTAATGAGCAGCAGGAATGCCACCCGGCTTGATTTTGAGCATGTTATTGCTTGTTTGAAAAAGGGATTAATAGATCCTAAAACCTATATAACACACCGGGTTGGTTTTGGTGATGTAAAAAGGGATTTTGAAAGCTGGTTGAAACCTGAAACGGGTGTGATTAAGGCGATGGTTTCAATGGATTAATTTATTCTCTGTGTTTCTTTGCGCATCTCTTTGCGACCTTTGCGGTTAAAATTAACCACGGAGATACGGAGAAGGCACAGAGGACACTGAGATTTATGAAATTTAAAATGAACCTGAATCACTTATCCCCTCTAAAAAATCAAGCACGGCATTATTAAATTCTTCAGGGTGCTCAAGATTTGGCATGTGGCCTGCATCTTCAATGATCACTAATTTACAGTTTTGCAGGCTTTGCTGTAATTCTTCAGCTTTTGCAACCGGGGTAAATTCATCCTGTCTGCCAACTATTACAAGGGTAGGGATGTTAATGGTTGGCAAAATATCCTTTAAATAGTCAATCCTTTCGGCCCTGGCCCGTAACGCTGTTGCCGCGCCTTTGGGTGAGGTTGCCTTCATCATTTTTATTATATGAGCGGCAACAGCTGGCTGTGAGGCAACATGTTCGGGCTTTATCATTTTATAGATAACCTCATCCGAATAGGTGTCCATTCCTTCTTTTTCCAGGCGGTCAGCAGTATCATAACGGCCCTGCTTAACTTCCGGGGTATCTAAACTTGCAAATGTATCGGCAAAGATCAGGCTTTTTATCCTTGATGGCGCCTGCCTGAAAATTTCCATAATAATTTGTCCGCCTTGTGATAATCCGCTTAAATGAAAGCTATTAATGCCTAATGTATCCATTAGTGCAAGCAGATCTGTTGCATAATCTTCAAAACGGGTAGCAGCCGACTTTGGTAAGCTGCTTTTACCATATCCTCTTACATCAGGTGTAATAACCTGGTATAGTTTTGAAAAAGATTTAATTTGCGAATCCCACATAGTATGGTCAAACGGGTGACCGTGTACCAGCAGAATAGGTTCGCCTTTGCCGGTTATTTTATAATAAATTTTTAGATTATTTATTGAAACTGCAGGCATTTGAAAGGGATTTTATATGATAGCCAAACTTACGAAGTTTTTAAAACTTCGTAAGTTTTTGATATGTCAAATTATACTTTTTTAGGCGGCAGATCAAATGCTATTGCATCGTGTTCAAAGTGGCCTTTGTGAGAGCCATCGCAAAAAGGCTTATTAGCTGAAAGACCGCAACGGCAAATAGATACAATAGTACGGCCCTGCAAGCCATAAGCATTGCCCTGCATATCCACTATTTCAAAGTCGCCGTCTATTTTAACAGACCCATTATTGTTTATGGTAAGTTTGGTTTTTTCCATTGATTTTAATTTTTTGCGAAGGTAATGATCCTTGGTTAGGAATAGGAAATTGTTATTTATATAGATAGAATCTAATTAAATGGAAGACAATTTTATTACAAAAGTGTCGTTATAATTTTGCTGAAAAAAGTCCGTGATACCTGGTAACGCCCTTTACCATTATCCTGGCTAAACCTTTATAAACAATTTTTAACCTATATTACCTACTCTATAACATGAATTATCCAGGGCAAACTATTCAACTGCAGTCATTTGATATAGCAAGTGTAAAAGCTATTCAGCAACAATTAAATGAAAAAGGCTGCGGTCCGGTTAATGTTAACGGCGATTATGATCTTGATACCTGCCATGCAGTAATGTTGTTCCAGACCCGTTTTAATGACGTAAACGGAAACCCTTTAGATGCCGACGGTATTGTTGGTCCAATTACCTGGGCCGCGTTGTTTGGTACTAAAAATATTAAACCCATAATAACGCCGCCAAATAACCTTCTGACAACAGTTTTGAATATAGCAAGATCACAAATAGGAGTGATTGAATTTCCTTCGGGGAGTAACGGTGGACCAGGCGTAAATAAATATCATGACGCGGCAGGGATTCCACACGGACAACGATGGTCTATGGCATTTGTTTACTGGTGTTTTAATCATGCCTGTATAAACCTGGAAATTGTAAACCCTGTTTATAAAACCGGGGATGCAATTGAGGGATGGAGAAAAGCAAAAGGTAAAATACTAACCAATCATGATGCAAAAGTAAATACCTCGCTTATTTTACCGGGGCAGGTATTCATCATTTCCACAGGTGGAGGACATGGGCATGCGGGCCTGGTTGAAAAAAATGAAAATGGCCTTTTAACCACTATTGAGGGGGATATATGTATGAATAGCAGAGATGGCGCAATAGGCGTTTTTAGAAGAACAGGCCGCATTATTGATACTATAAATGTAGGTTTTATTCAGTTTGAATAGGGGTGGGCAGAGAGTTAAGAATCAAGAAGTCAAGAGTCAAGAAATATTAAGATATAATACCAATACCCGCCATTTTTATCTTGACTCCTGATTCTTGACTTCTTGATTCTCTATTGAGAAATTAGCTTTTACCCAATAATACACCCTCTAACACCTGCCAAACATTATTGCCCACAATTTTGGCGCCTTCGGCAGTTGGGTGGATGCCATCTTTTTGGTTTAATGAGGGCACACCGCCAACATCTTTTAAAAGAAAGGGCATAAAGGTCATGTTGTTTTTTGCCGCCAGTCCGGGAAAAATGGCTTTAAAGCTGTAAGCGTATTTACCACCCATATTTGGCGGTACCTGCATGCCCAGCAATACCAGTTTGGCAGCAGGGTATTTAGCTTTTACGGCATCTACAATTGCCTGCAGGTTTTGCATGGTTTCACTTACCGGGATACCACGCAGGCCGTCATTAGCGCCAAGCTCCAGCACAAATACGTCTACTTTTTGTTTTAAGATCCATGTAATCCGGGCTTTGCCGCCTGCGGAAGTTTCGCCGCTAACGCCTGCATTAACAACTTTAAAGTGCAGTTTTGCCTCATCTATTTTATTTTGCACCACACCCGGAAAAGCTTGTGACGGATCATCCAACCCATATCCGGCAGTAAGGCTATCGCCAAAAAACAGAACGATTTTATCTGTAGATGAAGAATCTGGTTTTGTCGTAACCGTTTCTGCAGCAGTGGATGGCGCCTTTTTTTCACCACAAGCAGCAATGAACAGAAGGGTGGTAATTAGGCAGATGGCTTTTATTTTATGCATTTCTTCAATTCTCTAAAATTAAAATACGCCGGTTCAAGCGTCCACGCTTGAATGAATATAGTTGTAAGCGTCCACGCTTACGCTCTTTCCGCGTAGTTAATTTAAGCGTGGACGCTTAAATTTGTTTGCATTCAAGTGTGGACACTTGAACGGGCAGGGAATGGGCGGGTGAAGCATGGACATTTATTTAATCTTCAAATCAGCACATCATCAAATCTTCAAATCAATTCCCTCTCAAAATCTCCAAAGGTGGTTTATTCAATACTCCCCGGCTGTTTAAAAGGCCAATAACTACTGTAAGTAACGATATTATAAAAAACAATATTACCGCCGGGATCAAATTAATAGCAAATGGCACCTCAAAGCTGTATTTGGCTAAGAGCCAGCTCCCTGAAATAGCAATAACAATACCTGTAAGCGCCGATAGGGCACCCAAAAATAAGTATTCTAAAGCGGTGATGGTAAATATTTGTCTCCGGCTGGCTCCAAGTGTGCGAAGTAAAACGCTTTCCTGGATGCGCTGGTATTTGCTGATCCTTACCGATGCAATTAATACAACAATACCGGTAATAATACTGAACGCACTCATAAAACGGATCACATAGCCAATTTTATCCAAAAGGCCATCTATCACATTTAAAACCAAACCCAGGTCGATAATAGAAACATTTGGGAACTGTTTTACAACCGCCTGTTGAAATTTTGCAGACACTTTTGCTGAAGGTACATGGGTTAGCAGTACATGAAACTGAGGCGCATCCTCCAAAACTCCTTTCGGGAAAACTACCTGGAAATTGGTTTGGATCTTATTCCAGTTTACCTGCCGAACGCTGCTCACAATGGCCGGCATGCTAACTCCCTGCACATTAAACACCAAATGATCGCCAACGTTTACATGGTTGCGCTTTGAAAAATTGTCCTCAATAGAAACCGGGATCTCTTTGCCTGGTTCTGCTTCACCTACCCATTCGCCTTTTATTATTTTCTCCGTGGCGCTAATTGTGTCGCGGTAGGTAACGCGGTATTCCC
>JAQBOS010000141.1 GCA_028287925.1 Mucilaginibacter sp.
TGTTCCAGTTTTTGAGTTGATTAAAATTTTGTCACGTCCTGAAAAAAGTTTACACTTTCACCTTAACTTAATGACATTGACCTGACGGCACACTATTTCCAATCACCCAGCACCCTTCTTATAGCTACAATTTCACCTATATGGTATGAGTTATGATCTGCCAGTTGCAGGGCTTCGCGTAAAATACTTTGGCCTTCGCCATGTTCCAGGGGCTGGTAAATATCACTATGCTCCAGCAGTTCAATAAACTCGTCCAGGTCGCTATCTATCTGTTCAATTGATCCCTTCCAGGCATCATCATCCGCAGGCTCGCTTTCCTTTGGCCAGTATTCATCGGGCCATTCGGGCGATTTATGATCGGCATCCTTACTAAACCGCAGCATATCCCACTGCGCTATCCGGATATGATCAACCAGTTGCCAAATGCTGTAAGGCATATTATCGGGCTTTACACCACGTAGTTTGGGGTTTAATGCTTTTATAGCGTCCTGAAATGAGGCATGTGCGCTGCCACCAAGCAGTAGTTGGGTTAATTCACTTACTAATATTTTATGCTGATTATCCATTGGGTTAAATTTATGATTTAACAAATATTGTTAAAATTGGTTGAGAAAAATTTATCAGTAATATTCAGCACAGCCTTTTTTGTAAAACTTATATACACTTCTGTATATTCTTTTGATTTATTCCGGCTAAAAGTTTTAAGTTTATCCACCAAATACTAAACAGATACCCCGGTGATAAAAAAACTATTATTTATGGCCTGTCTTATTTACTCGGTTCTTATCGGGTGCAAAAAAGACGGCTCATCCATAAGTTCCCTGCAAGGCAAGGACGATGCTGCATTTGCTGTTTATGAAAACTCTTTTTTGGAGGGTTTATGGAAACTAAATCCTGATTGGGCAACATCTGTTGGCTACCATAAATATGACAGCTTACTGTTTGTGCCCGATGATAAAAGCAGGGATAAGATGCTTATCTACGCCAAGGTACAGATAGATTCACTAAGCAGGTTTGACGTAAATACGCTATCAGATGCCAACCGGATGGATTATCACGTGATGCAAAACCAGATGGAATTAGTAGAATGGAAGCTGCAGCAATTAAAAGCCTATCAGTGGGATCCATCGCAATATAATGTTATCAGCACATTTGCCTATATACTTAATGAGCATTACGCACCGCTAACTAAGCGGCTGCGCAACTTTTATCAAAAAATGGCCAATATCCCTGCTTATTATAAAGCGGCAGAAAAAGAGATAAAAAACCCTGTTGCCGAGCTTACCAGCCTGGCTGCAGACCAGCACCTGGGCGGAGTTAGTATATTTGAAAAGGACTTTGCCGATTCGTTAAAAAAATCATCCATTCCGCAGGCTGAGCAAAAACAAATGATAGATCGTGCGCACCTGTCTGCAGATGCCATTAAAGCATATGCCACGTGGTTAAAGGCTTTAAAGAACGACAAACCGCGCAGCTTTAGGTTAGGTAAAGATCTTTATGAATCTAAATTCAAGTATGAGATCCAGTCGGAATTGACTGCGCAGCAGATCTTTAATGCAGCGGTTGAACGCAAAAAATACCTGCATCGCGAAATGACAAAGATCAGCAAAAAGCTCTGGCCTAAATATTTTGGCACGAAAGCTATGCCTGCCGATTCATTGGAATTGATTGCACAGTTAATAGATACGCTATCATCAAAACATGCCGAACAGGGTGAATTCCAGTCGGCAATTGAAAGACAAATTCCTAAGCTTACTGCTTTTGTAAAATCAAAGGACCTGGTTACCCTCGATCCTTCAAAGCCGCTGGTAGTACGTAAAGAACCGGGCTATATGGCAGGTGTTGCAGGCGCATCAATGAGCTCGCCCGGCCCATATGATAAAGAAGGCAATTCTTATTTCAACGTAGGCAGCCTGGCCAATTGGCCTGCGGATAAAGCCGAAAGCTATTTACGCGAGTATAACAATTACACTTTACAGATCCTGTGTATCCATGAAGCCATACCCGGTCACTACGTGCAAATGGTATACGCCAATAAATCACCAAGCCTTATTAAGTCGGTATTCAGCAATGGCGCCATGGTTGAGGGGTGGGCAGTTTATAGCGAAGAAATGATGCTTGATAATGGCTTTGGAGGCGATGAACCAGAGATGAGGCTGATGTGGTACAAATGGCACCTGCGCTCGGTATGTAATACTATTTTAGATTATGGCGTACACTCACAGAGTATGACTCGGCCGGATGCTTTAAAATTGCTAACCCGTGAAGCCTTTCAGCAACAAGCGGAAGCTGAAGGAAAATGGAAACGGGTAAGTGTAAGCAGCGTGCAACTTGATAGCTATTTTACAGGCTATAAAGAAATAATAGATCTGCGCGAGGCTTATAAAAAGAAACTGGGCGATAAGTATAAGTTAAAAGAATTTAACGAGAAGTTTTTAAGCTACGGCAGCGCCCCGGTAAAATATATCAAGGAATCGATGCTGGCCAAGGGGCCTGTTACCGGCAATATTAGCGGGAAGTAGGCGGGTTATTGGCAGCAGGCCTGTAAACAGCCGGCAATTTTAGCTGGCCGGGCAATCTCCATTAACTATTGAAGCAAGCTTATTTTATTACTAACCGGCAAATGGTACAACAATTGCAAACAGTTAAATGTTATGTCGCCACAATTAAAAGTTAATTTGGATCTTTAATTCTTAATAAATAATTAATTTATAGTTATATTGCAGGACAAATAACAGCTGACTGAGTTTTTACTCACAAATGTTTATAACCACAAAAAACGGCACGATATTATTTCAATAATACCCGTGCAATTATTTCCCCATAATGGGTATTTTTTTACCCAAAACTCCCATTATTCTCAATAGCTATTTTCACGGAAAAAATTAAATATTCCAACCAATTACAAGGGGGCACTTTTATGCATATAGGTATGATTTTTGCATTTATTTATCTGTAAATTATTATACATTTTCCGTTCACTCTCAAATTTGCATTATCATGAGCACTCTCGCAATTATCGGAATAGCCATACAAGCAGTTCCGGTGTTTTTTATAATAAAGACAAGTATCAACATGATAAAAAATAAAACCCTATACTAATAGGGAATTAGATTTTGTTTGTAGTGGTAAAATGCCACAATATAAACTCCTGCAGAGTTGGCGGGAGTTTTTTTATTTTATATGAAACTTAACTTCATTCAACAACGTATAAAAACGGGAGTGAAAATTTAATGATAATGCTAATTTGAGAGTAGCCGGGGTTGAGAGCCTGGCTATTCTTGTTTTATTTAAAGCCGTACTGCTTTAATGCCTTCCCTCCTGGTTAAAATCATTGTTTTATAAGGCTAAGCCCATTCTTTATTATCTTAGCGCAATGAAACATCTTTTATATCCGCTGCTGTTTTTAATTGCTGTAAATTATTGTAATGCGCAAAAATTTAAACCATCATTAAATCTTACAAAGGGTAATACTTATTTTCTTACTACCAATGCAACTTCCGCAATTGTGCAAACAATGAACGGCCAGCAAAATACTGTTAACCTTGCGTTTAATTTCAGGATGGCGTTTAAAGTGATCAGCATAGCCGATACCGTATACAATATGGAAGTAAGTTACCAATCGCTCAGCATGAAAATGGATATGGGAGGCAGTACGCTCGACCTGGATTCAAAAAAGAACGATCCGCAGGATGTACCCTCTTCAATTATCGCCGCCATGATGGATAAGCCCTTTAACCTGGAAATGACAAAAACCGGCAAAATAAAATCGGTTCAAAATATTGATAAAATGGTGTCGGAGGCAATAAAAAGCTTTCCGCAGATTGACAGCACTAAAAAAGAACAGGTTAAAGCCCAGTTTATGCAGTCATTCGGCCCAAATGCTTTTAAAGGAAGCATAGAAATGGGGACAGCCATTTTTCCGGATGTACCGGTTGCCAAAGAAGATAAATGGACGGTTAAAACGCAGCTTGAAAGCCCCGCAAAAGCTGCGGTTACTATAACTTACCAATTGGCTGATATAATTGAGGGTATCTACCTTATTCATGGTGAGGGCACTATGGCTACTGCTAAAAATACAGAACCAGCTCATATAAATGGTTTACCCATAAAATATCACCTTAACGGCTCAATAATATCTGATATAAGAGTTGATAAGGCTACCGGGTGGATCAGTGAAGTA
>JAQBOS010000125.1 GCA_028287925.1 Mucilaginibacter sp.
GCGGGATCCAGGTTGCGCCGGAAAGCTTTTTACAAAAGATCAGGTCGCTATGTGATGCACATAATGCCGTTTTTATTGCAGATTCTGTACAGTGCGGTTATGGACGAACAGGCAAATTCTTCTCACACGATTACGCTGGCATTAATGCCGATATTTATACCATGGCCAAAGGTATGGGCAATGGCTTCCCTGTTGGCGGCATTATCATATCGCCTAAAATTCAGCCCTCTTATGGTATGCTTGGTACTACATTTGGTGGTAACCACCTTGCCTGTGCTGCAGGTTTAGCGGTGCTTGAAGTAATGGAGCGGGATAACCTGATGCAAAACGCTGCAGAAGTTGGCGGCTACCTGATTGAGGAAATTAAAAAGTTTAAACAGGTTACTGAAGTTCGTGGTCGTGGGTTAATGATTGGCATTGAGCTGCCTGCTGAATTTGCTCATGTGCGTAAGGAGCTTTTATTTAAGCATCACATATTCACAGGTGAGGCAAAGCCAAACGTAGTAAGACTATTACCTGCGCTTAATTTAACAAAAGCACATGCCGACAGGTTTTTAGAGGCATTTACAACGGTTTTAAACTAATTAGCAGGTTGAGGGATTGATTGGTTAATGAAGTAAATAAGGATATAAGAAAGTAATCCGCCCAGTATGGAAGCTAAAATGTCGTTTACATCAAAAACCATATGGGGCATCATTAGCTGTACAAATTCATAGAGGATGAGGCCACATACAAGACCGGTAATACCCCTGATAATTAAGTTATTTTGCAAGGGATTTTTTACAGCCATGTAAGCAAAAGACATAATTACAGCGGCTAAAAAATTGGGAAGTGAGCCCGCGAGAAAATAGCTGTGATGCGCGAAAAGGTATTTCCTTAAATGCAGCTCTTCATAAAGAGTAAAGGCTAAAACTAAAATAAGAATGATTATATAAATTATTCTTCGGCTCATTGATAAGAAAAGTTAACTAAAGATAGAGTTATAGCAACATATTCTATAATTTAATAATTAAACGTTCTTTCCACAAGGAAAGAAATATAGGTAAACGGCCCATGAAACTATTTTCTTCTGTACATGATGTACCCGACATTGCAGCGCTTGTTAAAGAGGCTTTACATTTGAAACAATTCCCTTATGCCTATAAGGATCTGGGAGAAAACAAGACAATGGCGCTCGTTTTTTTGAATCCGAGCCTGCGTACCCGTATGAGTACGCAAAAAGCAGCCCTTAACCTGGGCATGAATGTGATGGTGCTGAACATGGATAAAGAAGGCTGGGCTTTGGAGCTGCGCGATAATGTGATAATGAACGGCAACACTGTTGAACACATTCGTGAAGCTGCTGCGGTTATGGGCCAGTATGCAGATATTATTGGTGTGCGCTCTTTCCCCGGATTGAAAGATCGTAAGGAAGATTATAGCGAAATGATCTTTAACAAATTCGTGCAGTTTTGTGGGGTACCTGTTGTGAGCCTTGAATCTGCTACCCGTCACCCGCTGCAAAGCCTGGCAGACCTGGTAACTATTGAAGAATTAAAAACCCGCAGCAAACCCAAAGTAGTTTTAACCTGGGCGCCGCATATAAAACCATTACCCCAGGCTGTACCCAATTCTTTTGCCGAGTGGATGTGCAGGGCCGATGTTGATTTTACCATAACCCATCCAAAAGGATATGAACTTTGTAGCGATTTTACACAAGGCGCCAAAATTACCAATAACCAGGATGAAGCCTTGGCTGATGCTGATTTTATCTACGTAAAAAACTGGTCGGCCTATGAGCCTTATGGCAAGATTTTACCGGGCAACGAAGATTGGATGCTTACCAATGAAAAGTTGAAGATCACCAATAATGCAAAAATAATGCATTGCCTGCCCGTAAGGCGTAATTTGGAGCTATCTGATGAGATTTTAGATGGTGAAAGTTCTATTGTAGTTCACGAAGCGGCAAATCGCGTTTGGGCGGCACAGGCAGTTTTAAAGCGGATGCTGGAATCTTTAAGTTGATTAAGTTGAATAGGTTTAACAATTATAACCCTTACAACGTTTACAACCATTACAACTAAAAAATATGTACATACCATCCTTTAACCAGTTCCCAAACCAGCAGGAAGCTATCAGCTTTATGCAACGTTACAGCTTTGCAACTATAGTAACGGTTAAAGATGGTGTTCCAACCGCTACACACTTACCCTTCCTGGTAAAAGAAACGGACGGACAGGTGATTATCTCATCCCATTTTGCAAAGGCAAATCCGCAATCTGCAGATATTATTGATAACAGAGCCTTAGTGATCTTTACCGAACCTCATGCTTATATTTCTCCTAAAAATTACGAAAAGGAAACCAACGTACCTACCTGGAACTATTTGGCTGTACATGCCTATGGTAATTGCATGTTATTAGACGGCGAAGAAAATAAAGCAGCTTTATTGAAGGAAACCATTAAATACTACGATGCCGATTATTTAAAACAATATGAAAGCCTTCCTGGTGATTACAAACAAAAAATGATGAAGGGCATTGTCGCCTTTCAAATTGTTGTGGATGACCTGCAGGCTAAAAAGAAACTGAGCCAAAACAGGACCGAAAAGGAACGCGAAAATATTATCGAAGATTTAGGAAAATCGGATAATAACAATGAAAAGGAAATTGCCGATTATATGAAATCGTTAACAAAATAATCTCTTATTTCTCTACTCAATCCCGACCCCAGCGGGGTCAAATATTGGTAGAAAAACAATCATAAATTTATGGCGCTCCGTAGGTGCGTAACAGAACGCGGTGTTACGCACCTACGGAGCGAAAATCTTTTCCCGTATGTTTCTACCAATATTACGCTCCGATGGAGCGGGCTGAGTCTTGTAGACGTAGATTTTCTACCAATATTATGCTCCGATGGATCGAACTATATATTGGCAAGTTATTGGCATAGCGATCAACTTAATTCCTTCTCCTTCAACGATGAATTGATCAACTTATTCAACGTTAACCCCTGTATTACAATTGAAAATATCACTATAAAATAACTCCCGCACAATATAACATGCCTATACGGACTGGCAGGCAATGACAATGCCAGCGCAATTGAAATCCCTCCTCTTACCCCTGCCCATGTTAAAATATTAATGTTTTTATAATTAACGTTCAACGTACGGCGCAGAAAAGTTAGCGGCAGCAAAATGCTTAACCAGCGAGCTATCAAAATAAGTATAATAGCAATTCCGCCTGTTAACCAATAATTGGTAATATAAGGCAGGTTCACCATCTGTAAGCCTATCATCACAAACAAAATGGTATTCAGCATTTCATCTATCAGTTGCCAGAATTTTTCAAGTGCCTCATGCGATCGTTCTTTTTCATCAATATTGATCGTCCTGTTCCCCATAAACAAGCCTGCCGATACTACTGCTAAGGGAATAGACAAGCCCAAATAGGAGGCTATAACAGAAACACTCATTACCACAGATAAAGAAACCAGCACAATGGTTTGAAAATCAGTTATCGATTTCATAAGCCTGAAAGCTATAAATCCTATTATTATACCTAAAACAATCCCGCCAAAAACTTCTCTTAAAAACAACAATGCCGTTTGTGCAAAGCTCACATTATCAATACCTGAGTTTATGACCTCCAGGATAGTAATAAAAAGCACCAGGCCTACCCCATCATTAAATAATGATTCACCGGAAATGATGGTTGCCAGATTTGTTGGCAGCTTTGAATTTTTGATGATGGCTCCTACAGCAACTGGGTCGGTAGGCGAGATCAATGCGCCAAATAAAAGGCAATAAACAAACGACATGTGGATATTGAACAGCATAGTGCCGTAATAAAATAAGGTGCCAAAAACAACGGTTGAAAGGATTACACTGAGCGTGCTCAAAACAAATACCGGCCTTAGTTCTTTCTTTAGTCTTTTTGTATTTGAATTAAACGACCCCGCAAAAAGCAGGAAG
>JAQBOS010000227.1 GCA_028287925.1 Mucilaginibacter sp.
ATTCAGGGCCAGCTCGCGGCTTGACCATAAGTGGAACGATAAGAACAGTACTTTTTTTACTGCCTTTTTTCGGAATAATTCAACCGCGCAACTGCCAAGCTATTATATCTCGGATGTGCGCGATGCCAGCGGAAACTACCTAAGCTCTAACGGACAGGTGAATGATTTGAAATTTCAAAGCTATGGTTTGCTTACCCAGCATCGTGCGGATTTTGACTTTTTACATTCGCGCCTGATAGTTGGCGCTTATTTGGACGATAGTCCAAGCTCATATTACGCGCAATTTCTGGATATTCAGAAAGATGTAGCCAATAACTATTATACAGGTTTTACCAATACCGGTAAATATATTGATCAGTATAAGATCCGGCTTTTTAATACGGCGGCTTATACCCAATACGAAATGAAACCCACAGACGCCTTACGGATAGTAATGGGTTTAAGGTATGACCGCGTACATTATAATTTTGATAACGGCCTGCCGGTTGGGCAAACCAAATACAAACAGCAGGAAACCAATAACTTTAACATAGTTGCGCCAAAGCTGGGCTTAACCTACGATCTTGGCGGCAATTCGGGTTTTTATGCCAATTACAGCGTAGGTTTCCAGCCGCCCGAAACTACAGATCTTTACAGCTCGCGTCAGCAGGTTACCTTAAAACAGGCCACTTTTGATAATTACGAAATTGGCGGCTGGTTTTCTGCTTTCGATAAAAAACTATATGCGGAGATCAGCCTGTATGACCTGGAAGGGCATAACGAGATCATCAACCAGTTACTGCCGGATAATACCACCCAAAACGAAAATGCAGGCGCTACGCGGCACCGGGGGATTGAATATTCATTGACCTATGCGCCTGTGCATGAGCTTACATTCAGATTTAGCGGCACCAATGCAAAGCATACCTATATTGATTACAGCGAGGTAGCAACCAATTATGCAACCGGCCAAAGTTACACCATTAACTATAATGGTAAACGGATGAACAATGCCCCTGCATGGATAGCAAACTCCGAGCTTACCTATAAACCATTGTACCTGCCCGGCTTCCGCATCGCAACCGAGTGGCAGCATATTGATAAGTACTACACCAACCCTGCAAATACAAAAACTTATTCAGGCTATGACATTTATAACCTGCGTTTAGGTTATGAGTTTAAGCAGGATGTTTTAAAAGGGGCAGGGATTTGGTTTAACGTACTTAACGTAACCAATAAGCTGTATGCAACCACAGTAACCAGCAACCAATATGGCGATACGTATAACGCTGCTCCGCCACGCATTTGTAGTTTAGGCATCAGTTATTCCATTTCAAAATATTAAAGCCATGTCAGTAAAAACAAGTTTTTATAAATTGCACAGAGTGTTTGGTTTAATTGCGATTGTGCCGGCAATATGCTGGACGGTCAGCGGGCTCTCGCACCCCTTTATGTCAAACTGGTTCAGGCCGTTTATTCCTGCCGAGGTTTATAAACCTCCGGTTCAAAGCCAGCTAAAGCCGGCACTATCTATTCAGCGGGTATTGGATACCAATCATATTAATGAACTACGGAACTTTGGTTTGGTAAGCCTTAATAAGGCAAGCTATTACCAGGTTTTAGGTAAGGATAGTGTTTGCAATTACTATTCGACAGATGACGGAGGGCTGCTGAAGAACGGCGACCAGCAATATGCCGTTTGGCTTGCGCGATATTTTACGCAGGATTCTGTGTCGGCCATAAAATCAATCAATCTGCAACAAACATTTGATGGACAATATCAGCCCATCAACCACCTGCTACCGGTTTGGAAGGTAAGCTTTGCGCGGTCTGACGGTATGGACGTATACATTGAAACTGGTCAAAGCCGCATGGGTACTTTTAACAACAATACCCGTAAAGCGCTTTTATGGGTTTTTGAGGAATTGCATACCTGGGAGTTTTTGGCGGCTATTGCCGGTGATACCTTTCGCAATGTGTTTTTGCTGGGTATAATAACTGTCATGTTTTTTTCATTACTAAGCGGTTTAACCATTTATGGTTTGTTCTGGAAAAAGTTTAAAACAGCAACACAAAAACGAAAGGAAAATGGCAGGGATGATAAACGGTTCCTGCACCGGTATCACCGGCAAATAGGGCTGTATGTTTCATTTGTGATGCTCACTTTTGTTATTAGCGCGGCATTTCACCTGGTTGTAAAGTTGCACAATGGCGATGTTGCGAAAGCGCCTTACGCACAGCTTATTGATAGAAAAGAACTGGGCCTTTCAAACCTTAAACTCCCGGTTGCCGATAGCACTGTCATTAAGATTGGTCTTGCTGAATTTAATAATCAAGCTTACTACCAGGTGAGTAATAACAAAAAGGCTATCCTGTATTTTGACTCCCAAACAGGCACAGCATTAGCCGATGGCGATAAAACCTTCGCTGCGTTTTTGAGCAATTATTATCGTCCGGAAAACAAAAGGATAAAACAGGTTAAAGGCAAAATAATAGTAAATCAGGTTCGCCAGTTTGATAACGAATATGGTTTTATCAACAAGCGGCTCCCGGTGCAAAGGGTAAGTTACCCCGGTAACGAGAACTGGTACATTGAAACAACCACAGCAAAGCTGGCCACCAAAGTAAACGGGCTTGACAGGGCAGAAGGATTCTCATTCATCTTCCTGCATAAGTTCTTTTATATGAGTTGGGCAGGAAAAAACATTAGGGATATAGTAAGCATGTTAGCAGCTTTGGGTGTATTAGTGGTTGCTGTACTGGGATTTTTATCATTCATCAAAAATAAATAAGCATGAAGAAATTAATGATAATTATTGCTTTTGTTGGGTTGATGCCTGGCTTTTCAGCCTGTGATCATCCGGCAGATAAAGCGGGAAATGGCAAAGAAGTTAAAAAGAAAAAGGGCAAATACTTTTGTACAATGAACCCCGATGTTACCTCAGATAACCCGGGAACCTGCCCAAAATGCGGCATGGAGCTGGTGGAAAGGGATACGACGGAAGAGAAGTAAAATAGGATTGGCTACAAATATGTCATTGCGAGGTACGAAGCAATCGCATACTATACAGAGCGAATAAAAAGCGTAGAACTTGCATGGCGGTTTTGCATGCGTGCGGTTGCCCCGCTGCGCTCGCAATGACATGATGTTATAGTTTGAAAAAGAATTTGTATATTTTATTTGGGGAGGACAGGGACTTACTTATGGTAATGCGTTAATGTTTTAGTATTTACCAAATCATCAACTACTAATAGTTTGCCGGTATAGGAGCTATTAGAAGCGGTTATTTTGCCCTCCAGCATGCTTTGCCCCGCGCAGGCCGGGTTGTTGCCCTTGCCAAGCGGCCACTTGCCTTGTGTATCGGTAATGGTAATACCTGCTTCAGCAGCCATCTCCAGGCCGAAATCGGTGCAGTTGGTGTGGCTGAGCTGGTATTTTTTATGATCGTATTTTTTTACAACGGCTAAGATCCTGTTGAAGCTTCTGCGCGAAATAAAGGTACCCGAAACCTCATCCCAGCTATGGCGGGCATCATCCTTAAAGGTAGATGGGGAAGAAGGGAACAACGGTGTAGCTGCCAGCGGGAAGCTCTTTTTAGGATAAAAACCAAACGACCGGCTAACATTGGTACTATCGGCATTATACTTTATCAGCGTAATAAAAGTGTGGCCAACATTGTTTAACACATATACCTTGCGCTTACCCGAAACTGGTTGCCGCACATGGATCATTAAAGCATAGGCCACGGCTTTTTTCCCATCATCAAACGGGTTTATGATCTTGTCGCCATTAATAGGTGTCGATTTAATTTCAGCATCGCCGTTGTAGGCTGTGCTGTCCTGGTTAACCAGCATAATGTCAGAATTATGGATAGCCATAATTCGGGTAGTAACGCTGTCATCTTCATTAACCAAAGTATCCCTCTTTTGGTTAAAATTATTGGCCATTAATTGTCTGCCATCTACAGACGCAGTTACAATAGGCGCATATTTTATCGTATCGGTTTTATTTTCAATGGTTAATGTTTTAAAATAACATTTCATGGCCAGCGGGTAAAGCCTAAGCTTGGTAAAAGCAACCGCCAGCTTATAATAGAATTTTTGACCGCGTTTTTTGTGCTGCGTGCCACCAGTTGTCTGCTCTTCTTTTAACAGGGTTGTTAAATATTTCCGTTCGGTAACCGGATCAATAAGTTTTGCATGTTGCAGTTCAAGCTTTAGGCTATCCTTTATTCGTTCGGCAACTGAATCGCTGAACCTGTTTTCATGAATTACGGGTCGCGGTAAAATGGATGTGCTATCCTGAGAATAGCCAGTATTAAAAAGTAATAAAAACAGAGGTGTAAGTAACCAGTAACGCTTGCGGTCAAAAGGTTGGGTGATAATTATTGATTTTATCAGCCGGTTAAAACTAATGATAGTACTGTGCATTAAGGTAGTTTAAAAAATGAAAAACGTTGAACTGTTGCAAGTTATTATAAAATGACGGGTTATTTAACAATTGCTTAACAACAACAAAAGTATCTAACTAAATAACCGGGAATAATGTTTTTCATGGGTGCAATTTACAAATAGAAATTTAAACTACAAAATTAGTAGTCTTTTTTCATTACATACTTGCATAATGCTACTTTTGCGTATGGAAAATTACGCATTGGTAACGGGAGCGAGTAAAGGCATTGGTCGCGAAATTGCATTACAGCTGGCGCAGCTTGGGCACCCTCTTTTATTAGTGTCGCGCAATGATGCCGAGCTTTCCCTGCTTGCAGCATCTGTTGAAAGAGATTATAAGGTAAAAGCGCTCTGGTTAGCCGTTGATCTTTCAACAAACAATGGCGCTCAGCAGGTTGCCGATTGGTGCGAAAGCAAATCTTTTAAAATTGAGATCCTTATAAATAACGCAGGCTATGGCCTCTGGGGTAATTTTGATACGCTCGACCTGGAAGCGCAGCTAAATATGATCAGCCTTAATGTTACGGCACAGGTTGCTTTAACATCCCTGTTGCTTCCGCTATTAAAGCAGGCAGGGCAGAGCTATATTTTAAATGTGGCAAGTACATCGGCCTACCAGGCCGTACCAACGCTGGCGGTTTATGCCGCAACAAAATCGTTTATTCTTTCTTTTAGCCGTGCTTTGAGTTATGAGTTAAGGGATAGTCCTGTTTCTGTGAGCTGTTTAAGCCCGGGGCCTACAGATACGGATTTTACCCACCGGGCTGGTTTGGACGCGCTAAAGGACCTGGCCGATAAGTTTAATATGTCGCCAACTGTGGTAGCAAAAATTGCGATCAAAGGGATGTTTAAGAAAAAAGTTGAGATCGTTCCCGGATTTTTAAATGCTGCTGGCACAAAGCTGGTAGCATTTGTGCCAAAGCGGTTTATTGAGAAAACAATCGGCAAGCTTTATAAGGTGCCCGGAAAATAATTTTATTTTTTTTGAAAAATATTTGGAGGTTATAAAATAATAGCTATCTTTGAATTGTCTATTAAATCTATAGATATTATATACATTGAAAACAAAACAACATAACGCTATCTTTTCCATGCGAATGCCTAACCCAAAGGCATTATGTTGTAGCTGTTGTTGCTAATACTGCCACCTTTATTTTAATTTAATGACACAGGTTAAACCGCTGTCATTCTTTCGCAACACATTATTTTAACTATCCACTTTTCCATGTCATCTTATAAAAAATTCACATTAGGCGAACAGCTTACAGGCGAACAACAGCTTTTTTTTAACGAACACGGCTTTATCCATTTTAAAAACTTCATAACTCCTGAAACTGTAAACAGCATTGTTAAAGCGTCACAACAGGTACAACAACAATGGTTGAACGCAGGAACGACCAAAGTAAACGGCGTGCCCATTAAATATGGAAAGGATCTTGACGGAAGTGATATTGTACAACGCTTTGCTTTTATCAACCAGCATCATGATTTGTTTTCTGGTTTGGCAGATGATCCGCGATTTGGGATTTTATTGGAAATGGTTGGTCCCGGCGCAAGGTTGGGCACCAGCGAAAAAGACGGAATGGTATTTAATCATTACGTAAACAGCTCGCAAAGTGCCTTTACCAAAATGGGCTGGCATACTGACGGCCTGCGCGATATTTTCCATGGTTCGAGGTTAAACCCTATGCTTAATGTTGGGATCCACCTAAACAGCCTTAAGGCTGAGCACGGGGGCCTGCGCGTACTGCCCGGTACGCACAGGCAAAGCCTTTACCAGATGCTGTTCAGGAAAAGATATTTTCTTGATAATCACCCGGACAAGCATGAGGTAGCCATTATTCCGGAGGCCGGCGACCTTACCATTCATGACGGCCGCTTATGGCACCGGGTGGCGCAATCAACCGTTACCGGCGAGGAAAGCCGCAGGCAGGTAATCTATATTCCGATAATAGCAGGCAAGTTTGAGCCCAAGCATGCGGATAGCCCCACCGTGTTTTACCAGAAATTTGCAGGCTTAGTAAAATAAAGATATGCTGATAACGTTACTAGTTGTTTATATAACCCGCAGGATCCGGGCAGCCAGGGCTTTACGCTCTGCAACATTAGTATTACAAATTACGCAGCAAAGTAATCTTAATGTTAAATAAATAATAAAAAATGGGCTATTATACTAAATA
Organism: Mucilaginibacter sp.; assembly: GCA_028287925.1. Classification (GTDB taxonomy): domain Bacteria; phylum Bacteroidota; class Bacteroidia; order Sphingobacteriales; family Sphingobacteriaceae; genus Mucilaginibacter. The sequence continues at coordinate 6,612 of JAQBOS010000227.1, forward strand.
CTTGGCAACTGTCGTTTAAACACGTATATTTGCAGCAGTAAATGCAAAGGCTGGTCGGCAGCACAAAAATGGTTCGAGTCCATGTTTGCAGCTCTTCTCATAATTTAGGTTTATAATTGGTTAGAACGCGCTCCTGCCCATCAGGAGCGCTTCTTGTTTTTATAGGTTTTTGATGCCTGTTCAGTTTTCGATTATCTTTTTCAACTAATCTCTAATCACCAACCTCTAATCTCTCTTTCCCAACTTCAAAAAAAAATTCTTACATTTCCTGTAACCATTTTATTTTACCGGAGTATCTAACCCAAATAACATAAATAACTGACCCTGATTGAACTCGTTGGCCGACAATACAATCATGCTGAAGGTGAAAGCCGGAGACCTGGATAAAATGGGCCTGCTCTTTGAGCGGTACAATCGCCCTTTATATGGGTTTTTGTTCCACATGACCTATCAGCGGGAAACCAGCGAGGATTTGGTTCAGCAGGTTTTTTATAAGATGCTTAAGTACAGGGAAACCTTTACGGCAACGGGCGAGTTTGTGCACTGGATGTACTCCATAGCGCGTAATACGCTGAAAGATCAGGGTAAGAGCCTTAAGCAAAGGGTAAAGCATGAAAATACGGATGATCATGCTGAAAGATTATCCGGCGGCTTAACACCCGAAGAGCACCTGGAAAAAAAACAGGCTAAGGTTGGCCTTTATAAAGCGATGGAAAAATTAAGCGAGAGCCACCGGGAGGTGCTTACGCTGAGCAAGTTCCAGGAATTGAAATACCAGGAGATTGCGCAGATATTGGATATCTCGGAAATAGCTGTAAAAACACGGGCACACAGGGCCATGCAGGAGTTGAAAAGTATTTATGAAAAAACAGAACGCTAAAACAGGAAAAAGATGAAATGTGAGCAATATGAGGAGCTGTTTGCCGGCTGGTTAAATAATGAATTAAAACCGGCTGAAAAAGAAATGCTGGAGCAACACTTATCAAGTTGTGCTGCCTGCAAGGCCGAATTGGCATCTATGCAGCAGCTATGGATGCTGATGGATGAAGTTGAAGTGCCGGAGCCTTCTGCAAATATGCAGGCTGATTTCAGGGCGATGCTGAATGATTATAAAGCAGCAGAGGCGGGTAAAAAAGGTTCATCAACCGGTATTTTAGAGCAGTTAAGCTGGTTATGGCAATGGAAGCAACGGTGGCCATTAGCCTATACCCTGGCGATAGTTTTTATCAGCTTCGGCTGCGGGTATTTGTTTTTCAACCTGGCGGGAAGCAGCAAACAGGATAAGCAAATGGCTGAACTAACCTCGCAGGTGCATGAGCTAAAACAAACCATGATGCTGGCTTTACTTGAAAATCCATCGGCATCT
>JAQBOS010000285.1 GCA_028287925.1 Mucilaginibacter sp.
CAAGAGGAGTGGATACTCATTCATATAGAAGTACAAAATTATACGGATCAGCATTTTGCCAGCCGGATGTTCCAATATTATTACCGGATATTAGATAAGTACAATAAGCCCATTACCGCATTTGCAATCTTTGCAGATGCAAATAGGAACTTTCATCCAAAGTACTATGAGCGGGAGTTTTATGGCACCAGGGTATATTATAGTTATAACACTTTTAAAATTATAGATCAGGACGATAATGAATTGGAGGCCAGTAATAATCCCTTTACGATGGCCGTACTTACCGCTAAACTTGCCCTGACAGGGCAGCGGATGAAAGACGAGCAATTGTTTGAACGGGCATACGATCTGGCAAAGCGTTTGCTGGTCAAACAAATACCAAAAGATAAAATTAGAAAACTGATGACGTTCTTGCGTCATTATGTACGTTTTGAAAATCAGGAATTAATTCATAAATTTGAAAAAGAGATTGCTATTTTAACAGAAAGGAGTAACACGATGGGTATCGAGGAATTTTTATTAGATAGAGCCAAAAAAGAAGGGAGCCGCGATAAGGCGGTTGCCGTTGCTATGGAAATGAAAAAGGATGGTATTCCAGATGAACAGATAGCGAAGTTCATTAAACTTTCCCTTGACGAGATCAAAAAGTTATCATCATAGCATAAAAAGTAAAGCCCGCAAAATGCGGGCTTTACTTTTTAAAACAAATCATCATTGCTTTCATTTTATCTGACCATTTGGGTTGTTAATGGTTTCGTTGTACAAGTTATCTATCCATTCCAGGTACAGAGTTTTGAATAATTCATCCCTAAAGTTTTTTTGAGGTAATCTAATTTAGCTTTGGGTGCGCGATAATAGAGTTGTTCTGTTGCGGGTTTTCTTTTTGGCCCAGCCCCATCCCTTTTACCACCATGCCCCTGTTTTGGAATATCTGTCATTTAGTGCTTTTGCAAATTCAATAGTTAAAGTAAATTTATGGATTTATGTAAAACTGGATAGTGTCTCAGTTTGAATTTAACGCTGCGGCTTCATTTTAGACTTTTCGTTTATCTTAGATAATACCTCCTCACGTGACCACCCTTCCCAATCCTCATCACTGGCTTCGGTTAATGTTATTTCCTGATAATCGTCCGAGCCAGGCCAGCCTTGTTCGTACCAAAGATGCTGCTTGCCCATTTCGTCAAGAAAAAGTTGTATAATATTTATTGCTAATCCTGGGTCACCGGTATGAATATATACATCGGTTCCCAGTTTTAACCGTTCTTCCCAGGTTACAAAGACTTTTATACCGTTAAAAGCAATGATTTTTTCCATTTATAAATACAATGATTTTCAATTTCGTAATAAATTATGGAAATAAAAAAAAGACAATCAATCAAATTGTCTAATGAAAAATCAATATGATTAGTAATCTATCTCCGTATTTAGCCCGTAACCCAATATGTTGTTACACAGTATACGGCCATCTAACCAATCTTTTTCCTCGCCGTCCGAACTTACTTCACAAACCGGGAAATGATGTTTTAATGCTATCAGAACGGCTGTCAAGGTTAAATCATAAGGCCGATAGCCCGTTTTGCATGAATAGAAAAATAAATTCCTTTCTATGTATGGTCCAAATGGCAAGATACAATCTACATTACGAAATCCCCTCATGATAGGTCCTGGTAGAATAAGTCTCTGTTTTTACAATGAGCTGCCAAGTTAAAAAAACACTTTGATACAAAGTGATCCTGATAAAGTATTTTCTTCCTATCAAAGACTTCTTAAATAGACTCGAGAACACTATAAACAAACGTCTGCGCAAAAATAACTAAGGGACGTACCAGTATTTATTTAAAAATCAATGCTTTAAAGTCAAGGTTCATAGCTTACTGGATGGTTTTATGTCTTTAATGCCAATTCTCCTCTAAATATATTAGAATATTTAAGCTATCTTCAAACAAACGTTTGCGTAAAAAAAGATTATAAATACGTTTTTTTTTCAATAATTTTATTTTTTAAATGAAATACCAAATTTAATATTGTTTTTGTACAATGCTGCGAAATAGGAAAACGGATAATGAAAAAATGCTTTTGTGCCAAATTGCCACTGGCGATCAAAGGTCATTCGCTATTATTTTCGCGCACTACACAAAAATTATTTATCCTTTTGCTTTGAAACTTACCCGGTCAAGCGACCTGGCAGAAGAAATACTACAAGAAGTTTTTTTAAAAGTCTGGATCAATCGAGAAAACCTGGTGAAAGTTGAAAATTTTGGAGCATACCTGAACCGTATTACCAGAAATCATTCTTATAATGTAATACGACGGATAGCGCATGAAGCTTTAGTTTCTTACGAACTGAGCAAACAAATGACGGAAGAAGTAAATAACACCGAAAATGATATTATATACAGAGATCTCCAACAAACACTAAATAATGCAGTTTGCCACCTTACGCCGCAACAAAAACTCATTTATACTTTATGTCATCAGGATGGTTTAAAGTATAATGAAGTTGCAAGACGTTTAAACATCTCTCCTTCCACAGTTCATACGCATATGAAGCTGGCGCTAAAGCTTATCAGAAAGTATTTAATTCAGATCAATACCCTGCTTCTCTTAGTTTATTCAATTCTTAATTGATTAATACTTATTTTATTGTGTTGATTTTTCAGCGAAATGAATTGAAATCAATAAAAAAAACTATTTCAGCTCACCCTTACTTCTTTTTCATGTGTCAATGTAAATAAAGGATTAAATAATCCCTTTTTTATATAACTATGGATAATAAACAGCTTGTTGAATTGTTTGACCGGTACATGAATAGAGAATCCTCGGAAGAGGAAACTTATGAGCTTTTTAATTATATCAATAACCCCGGAAACGCCAATCAGGTTACAGAAATGCTTGGAGATAGGCTGAATTGTGAGAGCAGAGATGATTTATTATCTGCATACAAACAGGAAAATATCCTAAATCAGATTTTTGAACATGGAACACCATCGGTAAAGCAAGCTAAGATCCGTTTGTTAAAATGGGTGAAAGTGGCCGCAGCGGTATTAATATTCATTTTACCAGGATTATATTTTTTTATCCATAACAAACCTGAAGCAGGTACTTTAATCTCGAGAAATAAAGCTCATCAAAAGGATGTTCAACCGGGTGGTAATAAAGCGACATTGACGCTTAGTAACGGCTTGCAAATAATTTTGAGCAACGCAAAAAACGGTACGCTTGCCAGGCAAGGTAACGCAAATATTGTAAAACTCACTAATGGTAAAGTTGTGTATAATAAAGCAACAATCAGTACCGCAATTACGGAGTACAATACAATGACAACACCCCGTGGCGGTAAATATGAACTGGTATTATCTGATGGTACAAAAGTATGGTTAAATGCAGCATCGTCCATTACCTATCCAACTGTTTTTGCCGGGAAAGAACGCAGAGTAACCATTACCGGGGAAGCCTATTTTGAAGTAGCGAAGAATAAAAAAATGCCTTTTAAAATTAATGTGAATGGCCAGGAAGAGGTACAGGTTTTGGGTACTCATTTTAATATTATGGCTTATAATAATGAACCTGCCATTAAAACAACGTTATTGGAAGGATCGGTTAGAATTGTAAAAGATATGACGACTGGCACTTTGAAACCGGGCGAGCAAGCCCTGCTTAGCCCTAATGGACATCTTTCCATTGTTGACGATGCAGATATTGATCAGGCAGTGGCCTGGAAAAACGGGCAAACGTTATTCGTAAATGAGGATATACAAACCATTATGCGCCAGGTTTCCAGATGGTATGATATAGATATAGAATATCAGGGAGACATGCCCAAAAGGTTGTTTACAGGCGGTATTTCCAGGGAATCAAATCTGTCTGCTTTATTAAGGATACTTGAATTAAGTAAGATTCATTTTAAGATCACGGATTCAAAAATAATAGTAACACCCTAAACTTTATTAAAACTAACAGAGTAATCACTTTAAACAAAAATATATGGAACAAAAAATACTTTAACTCACCCGTACCTGGTTACCAAAAAAGAATCCGGCAGTGCTACCAACACCGCCGGGAAATATTCGGTTAACCTTCCGTTTTTACACGGTAAAAAAATCAGTTTTAGATCATTAATCCAGTTAACCTAACTTTCAAAAGTATGAATTTTTATACTCTTTTTAAACCCGTATTAAAAAAACGCGGGCGATTCAACAAAATTTGCATGGTTATGAAATTTGTAGTTTTTTTTATGACATGGGCCTGTTTACAGGCATCAGCTACAGGATTTGCACAGCAAATAACACTCTCTAAGAAAAATATTTCTATAAAAAAGGTTTTTAGAGCTATACAAAAACAAACCAATTATATTGTTTGGTATGAAAACGAAATATTACAGGGAACCCATAATGTTGATATTTCATTAGATCATGTTACGCTGCAGCAAGCACTTGAGCAGTGTTTTAAAGATCAACCGATAACCTATACCATAGTGGATAAAACCATAGTGGTTCAAAAAAAGAATGTTCAACTTTCTGCAACGCCGCGATTGAATGTAACAGTTAAAGGACAAGTAAGCGATGAAAATGGCCAGCCATTGCCCGGAGTAACTGTCAAATTAAAAGGATCGCCGGTTTCTGTTGCTACCGACAGCAAGGGCAGGTATACGCTATCTGTTCCCGAGACTAACGGTACGCTCATTTTTAGCTTTATAGGCTATCAAACAGTAGAGGTTGACATCAACGGGAGAGCGGACATCGATGTTCAGTTAAAGGTCCAGAATAGCGCCTTAAATACAGTAATTATAGTAGCATACGGTACCCAAAAGAAGGTAGACCTTACCGGCGCTGTAGATCAAATTAGTGGCAAGGATTTACAAAACAGGCCGGTAACCAATTTGAGCGATGCCTTGCAGGGCATGATGGCAAATCTGAACATTACCGTTAATTCCGGTGGCGGTGCGCCTGATGCCACCAAAAGCATCAACGTGCGGGGTTTTACCGGATTGGGAACCGGGGTTGTAGGCCAGCTTGCAGGCCCGTTGATCTTAGTTGATGGGGTGGAAACAGATATAAACAGTGTTAATTTAAATGATGTTGAAAGCTACACGTTACTAAAAGACGCTGCATCTTCGGCCGTTTATGGGTCAAGGGCGCCCAATGGGGTTTTATTAATTGTTACCAAACAAGGTAAAAGAAATTCGGCTCCGAAATTAACTTATTCTGATAATTTTTCATTTAGCCAGCCGCTGAATGTGCCCGTTATGTCGAGTTCGCTTGTTTTTGCAAATACAATGGATGAGTCATTTACCAATGCAGGTTTGGCGCCCTTGTTTACCCCGGATGCTATTACCAGGATTACCAACTATATTAAGGACCCAAAAAATACCCCAACCACTATCCAGGTTCCGGGCTCCAATAGCTGGGCGGCATACGACCCTATTTTTGGAAACGCAAATAACGACTGGTTTAAAATTTATCTCAGAAAATGGTCCCCCAGCCAGCAGCATAATTTTAGTGTTGACGGGGGCAGTGAAAAAATAACCTACTATGTTGGATTTGGCACCGAAAACAAAAATGGTTTGTATAACTTTTTTAGTGATAGTTATAAACGCGACAACCTGAGGGGAAACCTTACTGCCGATATCAATAAATATATCACCATTAGTTTAAAAACATCATTTGCACAGGAAAATGATAATACTCCCTTTAATGGCGGTTCGGCTACAGGGAGTAACTTTTTTCACCAGATACCCAGGATATGGCCAAATATCGCATTAATTGATCCAAACGGCGGATATGGATTTAGTGATTATATACCTCTGATCCAACAGGGGGGGCGCAATATCAGCCGCACCAATATCAGCAACATCAGCGGCGATATTACCATTAAGCCATTGCCCGGATGGGACATAACCGGCCATTATAACTACAGTTATACCAGTTACAATAATACATCAAGCGTTTTACCTTACTATTATTCGTTACCCAGCAACCCTCAAACGCTTAGTAATGACATATCCTCTGTAAGCGAAAATTATGGGTTGACCAGTTATTACATGTATAATGGTTTTACCAGCTATGAAAAACATATAGGCGGGCATTATTTTAAAGTGTTGCTGGGTGAACAGACGGAGCAAAAGACTTATTCAAACTTATCCGGATTTAATCAAAATTTATACAGTATTGATCTGCCTTCGCTTGCCCTTACCAGTGGTATAAGCCCATCTACAAGCGATGGAGGAGGTTACAGCTGGGCTACAAACAG
>JAQBOS010000307.1 GCA_028287925.1 Mucilaginibacter sp.
AAACAGGAGGCTCCACTGGAGCCGTTAAAATATCATCTTACATTCTATAAACAGGTAGTTCCGCTGGAACTATCGCGCGTTTTAGCCAAGGACTCCAGCGGAGTCACCTGTTTATAGCATAAATAAATATATTCAATGGCTCCCGAGGTGCCTGCTAATTGCCATTTAGTTTAAAATGCGATTTCCCTGGTATAAGAACCAGGCAGGCGCGAACAATACGGGGCCGAATTGTTTAATGGATGTATTTATTTTATATTTGAATTTTGCAAACAATAAGTGAGTTATGGAAATTACATCTGTTGAAGAATTTTATAAGCAAACTTCCTTGCTGATGCCTGATGGGATCAATAAAGAAATCGGTCATTTTAATGTATTTAAGGTTGATGATATTGTGGCTAAGTTTAAAAAGAAACCGTTTATGCCTTATAACAGGCGGGCATATTACAAGATCAGTGTTGTTAGCGGCAGGAACAAAGCCCAATATGCCGATAAGGAAATAGATATTGAAAAGAACGCGCTTTTATTTGCCACGCCGAAAATTCCATATCATTGGGTGCCACAGGACGATAACCAGTTTGGCTACTTCTGTATTTTTACCCATGATTTTTTAGTTCAGAATAAAAGCGGGGTTGTATTGGACGAACTCCCAATTTTTCAACCGGGAGGGTATCCGATATTTCAACTTACAGATGAAGAAGCCGATGATATTACATTGATCTTCAAAAAGATGTATAAAGAGATCTCGTCTGATTATACATATAAATACGACCTGTTACGCAACTATGTGCTCGAGCTGATCCATTACGGGCAAAAATTGCAGCCCGCCACCTCCTTATATCCATTACACACTGCATCTGCCCGTGTTTCTTCTTTATTTATTGAGCTGCTGGAACGGCAGTTTCCTATTGAATCTCCACACCAAAAGCTTGGCTTGCGCACAGCTAAAGACTATGCCGAGCGTCTTTCTGTACATGTAAATCATTTAAATAAAGTACTGAAAGAAAATATGGGGAAAACTACAACCGATATCATCAGCAGCAGGATCATCCAGGAAGCAAAGATCCTGTTGAAACAAACCGACTGGAATATTTCTGAAATTGCCTATAGCCTTGGTTTTGAAGAAGTAGCTCATTTTTCTAATTTTTTCAGAAAACAAACTTCATTGGCGCCTGTTGCATTTCGGGCGTAATATTAAAGATTGAATTTTGCAAATAATGGATTGATGTTTGCAAACTACCCGTAGTGCTGCAGCACTACCTTTACAACATCAAAATAAGTAATAAACAAAGATGAAAAACAGTAATAAAATAGCCCTGGTAACAGGTGGTAGCCGCGGACTGGGCAAAAACATGGCCTTAAACCTTGCCAAAAAAGGGATCAATGTAATTCTTACTTATCACAGTAAAAAAGATGAGGCACAAGCTGTAGTAGCCGAAATTGAGCAGGCTGGTCAAAAGGCCGTAGCCTTGCAGTTAAACGCCGGTGATATTAAAAGCTTTGATATCTTTTTTACCGAAGTAAAAGCCGCCCTTAAAAATACTTTTGATACAGATCACTTCGACTTTTTAATTAACAATGCCGGCACCGGTTTGCATGCTTTATTTGCTGAAACAACCGAGGAACAATTTGACGAGGTGTTAAACATCCATTATAAGGGTGTTTTTTTTCTTACCCAAAAGGCACTTCCAATTATTAATGATGGCGGCAGGATCGTCAATATTTCAAGCGGGCTGGCCAGGTTCAGCTTCCCGGGCTCTTCAGCCTATGGCTCAATGAAAGGAGCAGTTGAAGTACTTAGCCGTTACCTTGCAAAAGAGCTTGGCTCGCGTGGCATTGCCGTAAATGTTGTAGCGCCAGGTGCAATTGAAACAGATTTTAGCGGTGGCATGGTAAGGGATAACCCTGAAATGAATAAAACTATTGCCGGGATAACCGCTTTAGGCCGTGTAGGCTTACCTGATGATATAGGAGGTGTAGTAGCCTTTTTATGTACTGAAGACGCCAAATGGATCAACGGACAACGCATTGAGGTTTCAGGCGGGATGAACTTATAATTCATTTATAAATACCGGGTGGGATAATATAGTGTCGAGTCAATAGTCTTAAGTCGTAAGTCAAATTTTGTTCTTTTCTGACTTGGAACTCAAGACTATACGTCAATTTGTGGTTGACACGACTATAGCATATTACCCTGCCCGGTTCTAAATCAAAAGAAATGAAAATAGTTAGCGGTATACTCATATTAGTCACAGCTTACTTTAGTTTTAAGCATGGCTGGGCTGTTTTTACAGCAAAACCGGGAGACCAAAACATGTTTACCCAATGGAACATTAGCAGGTCAGTACAAATTATCATTGGCTTGTTAACCCTGGCTGTAGGGGTGATGGTATTATTTCCTACTACATTTTTTGCGGGTAATGTGATTAATGCCACACTTATATTATTGATTATGGCCTTCCATTTAAAAGACGGCAACCTCAAAGCTACTGCAATTGAAGTACCATTTCTATTGCTTCCCTTAGTAATGATCTGGCTGGGGTATCCTTTAAAAAAATGAGCATATAGCATTTACTGAATCAGGAAACAGGTTATATGCAGGCCCAATAATTTTAAGGTATATTTAACTTAAAATATGCCTGGATATGAAAAAGCTGCCTTTATTGTTGTTTTTAATTCTTGTTATCTCATTTGCTATTAAGGCCGATGAAATTAAACTTCACGAGCCAATTATCCTCAATAAAATTCCTGACCAATATATACCGGCTTATTATCAGCACATCGGCGGGTTGCTGGGCTATCGAATGAATGTGAATCTTGAAAAAAGATTATTGCAGATTGATTCGGCTACGCTATTGTCAGGTTTTAAAAAAAGGCCGGGCTCACAAACGTGGATAGGAGAGCATGTGGGTAAGTTCCTGTTCTCTGCCTCAAAAACTTACGCATATACGCATGATCCCAGGATAAAACACCTGATGGATGATATGGTGCGAAAGTACATTGCCTGCCAGATGCCGGATGGGTACTTAGGAACGTACCTGCTAAAAGACCGCTGGACAGAATGGGATGTTTGGGCGCATAAATACGCCATTATCGGTTTATTAAACTATTATTCCGTTACAGGATATAAGCCAGCTCTTCAAACTGCAGAAAAAGCGGCAGACCTTATTTGCCGCACCTTTGGCGATGAAAAAGGGAAAAGGGATTTGATGACTGCAGGCGAACATAACGGCCTGGCACCCGGAAGTATCCTGGAGCCAATGGTTGACCTGTACCGTTATACAGGTAGCCAACGATATCTTGATTTTTGTAAATATATTTTCAGGGCGTATGAGCAAGCCAGCGGACCTAAGATCATTAGTCAGCTTGAAAAGTATGGGGACGTTACCAAGGTAGGTGATGCCAAAGCTTATGAAATGCTCTCCTGTTTTTTAGGGATCTTAAAATACTATAAACTTACCGGCGAAGATAAATACCTTAAACTTTTGCAAACCGCATGGACTGATATAACGCTGCATCGTCTGTATATTACAGGTACTTCAAGCGATCATGAAGTATTTGTGGCTCCGGGTGTTTTAAAGGCTGAGAATGACAATAAGATGGGCGAGGGCTGTGTAACTGTAACCTGGATCCAGTTTAATTTGCAATTGCTTCAAATTACCGGCGATCCTAAATACGCAGAAGAACTGGAGCGTTCTGTTTATAACCATTTACTGGCTGCCGAAAACCCCCAAACAGGTTGTGTAAGCTATTATACTGCTTTACAGGGCGCTAAGCCCTATCGCTGCGACCAGGGATTTTCCTGCTGCCTTTCCAGTGTGCCAAGAGGGATCTCCCTGATCCCCGAAATGATGGGCGGAAAAATAAATAATGTTTTTACAGTGCTGATGTATGAAAATGGAGAGGCGACAGAAAATATCGTAGTTAAAGACAACTCGAAAATTAAACTTAATATAAAGGCTGTAACCAAATTTCCATTAAATGGCCAGGTAGATTTTGAAGTTAACCCATCAAAAGAAGCAATCTTTACACTGAATTTCCGTGTGCCGGAATGGTCTGAAAACTTTACGGCCAATATTGGTGATCAAAAATATTATGGCAAAAAGGGCCATTTGCTTAGCGTTAATAGAAAGTGGAACTCAGGAGATCACATAAAGATCTCTTTTGATATGCCTTTGCAGCTTATTCCTGGTGGGGTGTCTTACCCAAATTCAGTTGCTTTTAAAAGAGGCCCGCAGATCTTAGCTATTGACCAGGGGATTAATCCCGGATTAATTACTTTGAGAGACGTGGTTTATGACAGAAAATCAATTGATCTGTCTGATGCAAAAACAACTTTACCCGCTGACTGGGATTGGAAAGAAGCGTACGGTATAGAAATGAAAGTGAATGATAAACCCCAAAAGGTAATTATGGTTCCTTTTTCAGAGGCAGGGCAAAAATCGGCCAATATTGAAGTTTGGATAAATCATTAACCCCAAGATTTGGATTGCTTGGTTTGAATTATGTAACTTTGTATCATGGTACAAACAGAAACAATTGAGGAGTTCTATAAGAACAAGTTTAACTGGTTACCTGATAACCTGAGCCAGGATATTGGTCACTTTAATGTTTTCAGGATAGAAGACTGCCACGGACCGAACGCTACACCAGTAAAATACAGCCGCCGCGATTTTTATAAAGTGAGCCTGTTTAGAGGTAAAACCATTTATCACTATGCTGATAAAAGTATTGAGGTTGACGGTACAACGCTTATATTTTTTAACCCGCAGGTACCTTATACTATAGAATCAATGTCTGGTGAGCGCACGGGTTATTTCTGCATCTTTAAAGAATCATTCTTTACCGAGATGCTGCGCAATAACATCCACGAGCTGCCTATGTTTGCTACGGGCGGAAAGCCTTCGTATGCGTTGAATATAGAACAGGACGAATATGTAAGCCAGTTATTTGATAAAATGCTGAATGAAATAAAATCAGACTATAAATTTAAATACGACCTGCTGCGTAACTACGTAACGGAGCTAATTCATTATGCGTTAAAGGTAGCACCAACAGAAACACTTTACCAGCACCCCGACGCAAACTCCCGCATTACCTCGATTTTTACGGAACTGCTGGAGCGTCAGTTTCCTATTGAGTCGCCGTCCCAACGGTTTACCTTACGGTCAGCTAAAGATTATGCGGAACAGCTGGCGGTACATGTAAACCATCTTAACCGGGCCATCCGCCAAACAACAGGTAAAACCACAACAGATCATATTTTTGAACGTTTAACCGGCGAAGCAATAGCCCTTTTAAAGCACACAAACTGGAATATTTCCGAAATTAGCTATAGCCTGGGCTTTGAAGAACCGGCCCATTTTAATAACTTTTTCAAAAAACAAACAGCCACAACCCCCTCTGTTTATCGAATTGTTTGAATTTTGTAAGTATTGGTTTGAATGATGCAAGCGGTATGCCTGTTTTTCGCCATAATTTTGTTTTATGAAAAACAACAAGATTATGGAAAACAACAAAGTATGGTTTATAACAGGAGCCTCCAAAGGATTTGGATTAAGCCTTGTTAAACAATTATTAGCTGCCGGACAAAAAGTAGCTGCCACTTCCAGGTATGTAGCCAGCCTTGTTAAAGCAGTAGACGAAGTATCTGATAACTTTTTACCCCTGTACGTTAACCTTTCTGACGAAAAAAGCGTTGCTGAAGCTATTCAAACAACTCAAAATACATTTAATAGTATTGATGTGGTTATAAACAATGCCGGTTACGGCATTGGCGGCAGTATTGAAGAATTAACGGATGAGGAAGCCCGCGAGAGCTTTGATATTAATGTATTTGGCACCCTTAACGTTATTCGTGCGGTAATGCCTTTTATGCGGGCGCAGCAATCAGGGCATATCATAAACATCTCGTCTATTGCTGGCATAGCCCCCGGAACCGGCTGGGCTTTGTATGCAGCAACAAAATTTGCGGTAATTGGACTTTCAGAAGTTTTGGCTGATGATGTAAAATCCATGGGGATAAAGGTTACCGTAGTAGCTCCGGGAGCATTCAGAACCAGTTTCTTAACGCCCGATTCATTGGTGATGACTAAAAACCCGATTAGCGAGTACCAGGATGTACGAAATTCCCATGCCCGCTACCTGCAAATGGATGGTAACCAAATAGGCGATCCTGAAAAGGCCGCCGCTGCCATGATAAAAATTGCGGATGATGATAACCCTCCCGTCCATTTGCTGCTGGGGGAGGATGCCTACAGCAGGGCAATGACTAAGCTCGGCGTGCTGGAAAAAGAGTTTAAACTGAACGAGGAACTTTCAAAATCAATGGCCTACCAGGGCTAATTTCTAAATCACTTAATTAAATAAAATATACAAAATGGGATCAGATAAAATTTGGTTTGTTACCGGTGCGTCAAAAGGTTTAGGCCTGAGCCTGGTTAAACAACTATTAAATAATGGAAATAAGGTAGCGGCAACATCAAGAAGCATTGATGATTTAAATAAAGCTGTAGGTGCTTCGGATAATTTTTTGCCCCTTGCTGTTAGCCTTGTTACTGAAGCAAGTGTGACAGATGCCATAAACCAGACAATTAGCCGTTTCGGTCGCATTGATGTGGTGGTAAACAACGCAGGCTATGGTTTAACAGGCAGCCTGGAGGAACTGAGTGATAAGGAAACCCGCGATAACTTTGACATCAACGTATTTGGGTCATTAAATGTGATCAGGGCGGTGATGCCTCATTTAAGGGCGCAGCAATCAGGGCATATCTTTAATATTTCATCCATAGGCGGCTTTACCAGCTCATTTCCCGGTTTTGGGATCTACTGCGCAACCAAGTTTGCTGTTACCGGCTTTAGTGGCGCTCTTGCAGAAGAGGTTAAAGAATTTGGCGTTAAAGTCACCGTTGTATTGCCCGGCTATTTCAGGACAAATTTTCTTGAGCCCGATTCATTAAATGTACCGAAAAATGAAATTGCAGAGTATAAGAAGGTCCGTGAAATACAGAGCGCTCATCAAAACAGTATTAATGGCAACCAGGCGGGTGATCCCGAAAAAGCAGCAGCGGCTATGATTAAAGTTGCCGGTGCGGCTGACGCACCTTTAAATTTGTTTTTAGGACAGGATGCTTATGATATTGCTTATCAAAAAATAGAAACTGTTAAAGATGATTTGGAGAACTGGAAAGAGTTAACTACTTCAACCGGCTTCTAAATCGAGTATTTCCATAATTTAACTCTGTGTCACTTTGTGCATTCCTTTGTGAGCTCTGCGGTAAAAACTAACCACGGAGAACGCTAAGGAGGCACAAAGACCACTGAGCCTTTGTAAATATTAAGCTAACTTTGCTTTTTTACAAAGTATGGTAGTTAGTATTTTAGGCTGCGGATGGTATGGTAAAGCCCTTGCAAAATCATTATTAAAAAATAACGTTATCGTTAAAGGCTCGGCTACATCTCCTGAAAAATTGCAGCAGCTATCTGATTTAGGCATAACTCCCTGCCTGGCTAATTTTAAAGCTGATAGTGAAGATTATGATCCTGAGTTTTTCAAATGCGATATCCTGATAGTGAGTATCCCGCCAAAAGCGAGACAAGGGGAGTCAGGCGACTATCTGCCTAAAATTCAAAGAATCATTAACGCCATTGACAAGCACCAACTTACTAAAGTTATTTATATCAGCTCAACGGTTGTTTATGGTGATAGCAATAGTGAAGTAAATGAACTTAATGACCCTGAACCTGATACTGAATCAGGTAAAACATTGCTCGAAGCAGAAAATCTTTTTAAACAGCAAACCGCTTTCAAAACTACAATAATCCGCTTTGCCGGGTTGGTTGGGCCAGGAAGGCATCCGGGGCGCTTTTTTGCAGGTAAAAAAGATATCCCGAATGGCAATGCGCCCGTTAACCTGATCCATTTGGATGATTGTATAGGTATAACGCTTGCTGTAATTGAGCAGGATGCTTTTGGGTACTTGATAAATACTTGTTCACCGGATCATCCCATAAAATCCGATTTCTACCTGCAGGCAACCCTGCAAGCCGGATTATCTGCTCCTGAATTTATAAACGAATTGAACAACTGGAAGCTAATTAATAGTGTACAGATCCAGGATGTTTTAAATTATGAATTTAAAGTGCCGGTATGGCATAACTGTACATTTGATTAATTATTGCTCTTGATTTTGGCTTTGATTATGGAGTCTTTTTGCGAGTTAGTAAGCTTGTAATTATAATTAAACATTGAGCCTTCCCAATCTCCATATGATATGTTGGGGATTATAATGTACTTATTGCCAAATTCTTTCCTTAGCTTTTCGGTTGCAGCCTGCCTGTTTTCTTCAGAAGGATGATCGTCGTACAAAGCGTCAAAATCCGGTAGATTATCGCCGCATAATAAAATGATCTCGTGTGTTTTTAAAACGTTCTGTCTGCGCGATTCCTTACTTGACGATGTTGTTGATTTTAAGATCAAATGCTGGTCATCAATATAAGGCAGACGATACAATTTAAGATTCTTTATAGTTCCTGCCCGCTCATCTTCATCACGATTGGTAATATAATATACTGCCACGCCTTTTGAAGCCGCATATTTAAAAAATGACGGCGCTCCGGGTACGGTATCGCAAATTCCTTTGCCTGTCCATTCTTTCCAGGTTTTTGAATCAAACTCCTGGTTATTTAATGCCCTTTGTGCATCATAAGGGCTATTATCAAGCAGCGTTTCATCAATGTCGGTTACCACAGCAAATGGTTTTGTATGATGTTTTTTAATGGCTGCATCTAATCTCAATTTGGCAAGGTTATAAGCCTGGAAACATAAGGCTTTATATTCTGCTGCCCTTTGCTGGTATATAGAGCCCCATACTTTGCCATTGTTTGTAATTGAAGCGGGTGAAGTTTGCTCATTTTGTGCAAATACGGAACCAATTAACCAGCTCATCAATATGAATAACCCGATTTTTTTCATCAATAATGCTAAAGTATGTTAAAGAATTGTAAAGATAGATATTGCAGGATTATATACAGGCTTAAAAGTATCCTATAAGTAACTACTTTAAATTAAGTACACTTATTACAACGCAATTGTTACGCTTCATAAATCATGTGGTATAGATATTGCACTTAATTTTATATTCATACACTTTGATTTTATCATGAAAATATATCAGCAGGGATTGCAGTTAAAGGAGAGAAAGAGGGGTTTTCATTTAATAACATCTGAAGTTACTTTGGCACTGCCGCAGATCAGTGATCTGGCAGTGGGGATCTGCCAGGTGTTTATTCAGCATACATCAGCGTCTTTAACTATTAATGAAAATGCTGATCCGACAGTACGTAAAGATTTTGAAACCTATTTTAATAAAGCTGTAAAGGAAAATGATCCGGATTACCTGCATGACGATGAAGGGGCTGATGATATGCCGGCACATCTTAAAGCGGCCATATTAGGTAGCTCGGTAACCATTCCTGTGCGTAACGGGCGTCTTGCTTTAGGAATGTGGCAGGGGATTTATCTGTGTGAGCACCGCGACGATGCCAGGCCGAGGAATATAATAGTTACCGCGTGGGGGAGTGATGATCAATCTATTGGATAAAATTCTTTGTAATTTAGCGTATTAACACGCTTTATGAAGAAGATTTTGACTTTGCTTTTCCTAATCATCTGTACCCGCACATTTGCACAGGATTCGCTTAAAACCTATAACTATTCCCGAAACCATATTACCATTACAGGTATGGAAGTTTTAGGAAGTTGGGCTATAGTAAATATTGGCGCAGGTGCAGCGGGTTGGGCCAGTTCAAAAGGTGGATCAAACAAGTATTTTTACCAGATGAGCACCATTTGGGGAGCCGCAAATTTAGGTGCCGCCTTATTAGGTTATACAAGTGCAAAAAATAATACCGGCAAACCGCTTAACGCACCTGAAAGTTTAAAAGCGCAGCAAAAAATAGAAAAGATCTTCCTAATTAACGGTGGCCTTGATCTGGCTTATATAGGTACAGGTATTTTTCTAAAACACCGCGGCGATACAAGGAACTCAAACCAGTTGCGCGGCTATGGTTCTGCCACCATTGTGCAGGGTGTGTTTTTATTATTGTTTGACGGCACCATGTACAGCACCCAGCGGCAAAACGGTAATAAATTAAGACAGTTTTTAGAGAAGAATCCAATCACCTTTAACGGTAAAACTGTAGGACTTATCTATAACCTATAACTATATGTTTTTGTAATATTTACGCTATTGTTAACATAATTCAGTTATTCGGGTAAATTTGAATTATGAATACAGTGATCAAATCTTCCCTTAAAAAACTGGTTATTATAACCGGAATCTGTTTGCAGGCAATAACCTCCAGGGGCCAGCAGGCTAATGTTGGTCAAACAAGCATAACCAAATGGCAGTACGGAAAAAACGGTGCTGTTTCACTTACTTATGACGATGGTTCCATTAACCAGTTTAATTATGCTTTACCAATAATGGAGCGGCTTAAATTACCTGCTACTTTTTTTGTGATCACAGGTGGGATTCCCGGTTCAAAATATCACGGTAAATTTATCGGCCGCCCTGTAAAAACTATTATTAAAGAGTCTGCAACTACCTCTACAAATGATAAAAATTTCCTGGAGCGCTGCTCTGCCGGGGGATATTTAGGCTACAATGGCACCATTACTTATGTTACCAAGGCTGCAAGCTTTTATGATAACGCTAAAACTAAAGAGCAGGCTTTTAAGGTTATGGATGAGCTTTATGAAAAAGTACGCAAAGGCGATTTTCAGCCCGGCTACCAGCCTTGCGATGAAGTATTGCAGGAAGATGGCTTAACCTGGGATGATTTGAGAAACTATGGCTC
>JAQBOS010000338.1 GCA_028287925.1 Mucilaginibacter sp.
TTTCGTATTACGTTATATTACGTCTTTATAATAAATTTTGATGTCATAAATGTTAAATTATACGTGATGTCTTAATTCTTAATCAAATAATATGGTTAGACATATACAACGGATAGGGAGAAAAAGTATATTCGTACATTGATTGCTCTGTAATGTGGTTTGATTTGAACGACATTAAGTGCATTGCCGAACTAACTTTAGCAATAACTTTAACGTAAACACGTTGGTAGCAAAATTGAGCTTTTATAAAGTCATTACATATTAATGAAAAGAATTTTATACTTATTGTTAGTTCTTCTTTCATACATGCAATTGGTATCGGCGCAACAAAAGCCGCAGTATACGCAGTATGTTTTTAATAATTATCTGTTAAATCCTGCTGTTGCAGGTATTGAAAATTATACAGACGTTAAGGCCGGTTACCGCAGCCAATGGACAGGCTTGCAAGGAGCACCAGTAACAAGCTATTTAACAGTAAACGCACCGCTTGGCCAAAATTTTTTACAGGGCGACGCTACCGCTTTTCCGGCTAACGGAGGTATAAATCCTTCGAGCAGGTTATACACTCAAAACTATATGGCTGCCGAGCCGCACCATGGCATTGGCTTTATGGTAGTTAGTGACCAGGCCGGCCCTATTAATCAAACCAATATTGACGCATCATACGCCTATCACCTGGGCTTGTCAGGCAATTTAAACCTGGCTGTTGGCGTTTCTGCGGGTCTTAATCATATCAGCTTAAATACATCGCTGATCACGCTGGAAAACCCGCTTGATCCGGCTATCAGTAACGGAAATAACAGCCAGTGGAAACCTGATCTGAGTGTTGGCGGGTGGTTGTATTCATCAAACTATTACTTTGGCGCCTCCGTACAGCAGCTGATCCCGCAAAATCTATACTTTAGCACTAACAATTCTTACAATCAAAGTAAAACAGTTCCCCAATATTTTATAACAGGCGGAGTGAAACTTTTTTTAACTGATGAAATCACCCTTTTGCCTTCATTTTTAATAAAAGTGATTGAGCCAACACCAATTACTTATGATTTAAATGCCAAGTTTTCTTTTAGTGATAAGTTTTGGTTCGGAGGCTCCTATCGCCATAACGACTCATTCGGTGTATTAGCCGGGGTAAACGTAAGCTCGTTTATAAATATAGGGTACTCTTATGATATCACCACATCGGCTTTAAACACGGTAAGTAACGGCACCCACGAAATTGTAATAGGCATACTGCTTAATAACAGGTATAAGGTTACTTGTCCGCAGCACTTATTCTAAGAAGTTCATAGTTGATGGTTCATAGTTCATAGCCGAAATTCTTAGAAAGTTAATGGTTCGTATCCGAAAATCATTGCAGCTGCCATGAACTATGAACCATTGACTATGAACTATCCTACAGTTCTTTCCTCAGCCTTGCAACGGGGATATTCATCTGCTCGCGGTATTTGGCGACTGTGCGGCGGGCTATGTTGTAGCCGGCATCTTTAAGGATCTCGGTTAGCTTTTCGTCAGCTAATGGGTGGCGTTTATCTTCGGTGCCGATATGTTCTTCCAGGATCTTTTTAACTTCCTTGTTTGAAACTTCCTCACCGCTTTCGGTTTGGATAGCTTCTGAGAAAAACGATTTTAGCAGAAATGTGCCAAATTCAGTTTGTACATATTTTGAATTGGCAACCCTTGATACGGTTGAAATATCCATGTTGATCCTGTCGGCAATATCTTTCAGGATCATTGGTTTTAAATTCTTATCATCGCCGGTCAGGAAAAACTCATATTGGTATTGCATTATGGCGTTCATGGTTTTTAAAAGCGTTTGCTGGCGCTGTTTAATTGCATCAATAAACCATTTTGCCGAATCGAGCTTTTGCTTTACAAACTGAACAGCTTCTTTTAGTTTTTTATCCCGCTGTGATGCCTTATCATAATGCTCAAACATCTCCTGGTAGGAGCGGCTTACTCTAAGCTCGGGTGCGTTTTTTGAATTTAGGGTAAGAATCAGGAACCCATCGTTATTTGAGATGTGAAAATCAGGGATCACCTGCATCTGCTTGGTATTTACCTCGTTTGAGTCGCCGGGTTTTGGATTTAGCTTTAAAATTTCATTTACAACCCCCCTTAGCTCAGCCGAGTTCATGTTTAATGATTTTTCAAGCTTATCATAATGTTTGCGGGTAAACTCATCCAGGTAATGCTCAACAACCATTATCGCTTTTTTTATGATCAGGTCGTTGGGGTCTTTTTTGCGCAGCTGGATTAAAAGGCATTCCTGCAAGCTGCGGGCTCCCACACCAGCGGGGTCAAAGCCCTGGATAACCTTCAGCATTTCTTCAACCTCGTCATCTTCTGCAAAAACGTTTTGCGAAAACGCAAGATCGTCTGTAAGTGAGGTTATTGGCCTGCGCAGATAACCGTCGTCATCAAGGCTGCCAATTATTTGTTTTCCTATTCTGAAATCTTTATCTGATAACGGAAGAAGATCAAGCTGTTGCTGCAGGCTCTCAAAAAATGAACTCTGTACGGCAATAGGTATTTCCTTTCGTTCATCCTCATCATCGCCATTTTGGTCATACTTTGATCCGTATTCATTTAAATTATCTTCCTGCAGGTAATCTTCAATGTTAAACTCATCGGCCTCGCCTTTTTCTTCATCACCGTTATAAGTATCCTCTTCCGGGTCGCGGTCGGGGTATTGTTCTTCCGGCTCATTTAAGTTAGTTAAGCTAAGGTCTTCAAGCGCCGGGTTTTCTTCCAGTTCCTCTTTTATCCGGGTATCCAATGAAACAGTGGGCACCTGCAGCAATTTTATAAATTGTATTTGCTGTGGAGAGAGTTTCTGTAAAAGTTTCTGTTGAAGATTTTGTTTAAGCATAATTAGATTGGTCAAAAATACATCAATTACTTTAACTAAAAAATAGCTAAAATAACTTGCTGTTAACAAAGCATATTAAATGCAAAAAAATAATTTGTTTGGATCTCTATAAAATTTATTCATTACTTTAGAGCAACCAAAAATCAGAATTATGGCTATAATTAAAGAATTTAAAGAGTTTGCCATGCGTGGCAACGTTGTTGATCTTGCTGTCGGTGTTATAATTGGAGCGGCTTTTGGTAAAATAGTTACCTCGTTAGTAGCTGATGTTATTATGCCTCCAATTGGTTTTATAACTGGTGGCGTTGATTTTGCTGAAAAAAAGATTGTTTTGAAAGAAGCTGATCCGGCGCATAAGATCTTAGAAAACGCAATACACTATGGTAATTTTATAAACGCTATAATTCAATTCCTGATTGTTGCATTTTGTATCTTTATGATGGTTAAGGCAATCAATTCATTGAAAAAGGAGGAAGAGCCTGCACCTGTAGCTGATCCTGTACCTACAAAAGAAGAACTTTTACTTACTGAGATAAGAGATTTACTGGCTAAGAAAGCGTAATACGTTGTTCATTAGTTCACTGGTTTATTTGTTCATTGATCTTTTTATTTTAGATATGATGAGACCAATGAACAATTGAACTAATAAACCAATGAACTAAAAAGTTTTAGCCAATTTGGGGTCGGTAAGTATAATATAATCGCCTTTGGTGGTAAACTTACTCCAGTCGGGGTTGTCAAAGCTATCATCAGCATAAGCAGCAATATTCAGGATGCGCACATTTGGTGCATACTTTTTTAATTGTGCAGCGGTACCCAACTTTTCCTCGCTGTGAAAGCTACCGTTTATCTGCAGGATCTTAAACCCGGGGTGGCTTTTAAATAATTGTGCTATGTTATACCCCATGGTAGCATCCCAAAGGTTTTGCGCCTGGTACATTTTCATATTCCCCATTGCGCTGTGGCCACCCATTATTTCAACAAATTTATCGTAATAAGCCCCTGTGGCTGTATCAATTGGCAATGGAGGCAGAAAGGCTTTGCCCTTTGCATCAAGCTGTTCCAGGCTGCTAAGCCCTAACCGGTTTACCATATTGGTATATCTGGCAGGTGCATTTGCTGCGGTAACGGGTATGTTATTAGTTTTAGCCAGTTCAATCATCGGGCGATAATCTTTATAATTATGCCATGCACGGGCTTCGGTAATAAAGTTTTTTTCGCGGATCAGGTCCGCCAGGTACTCATTAAGCGGGGTTTGGCAATCAGTTTCAAACATTTCCATTGATAAAGCCAATTTGCCTTTGTATTTTTCAGAAAGCTTTTTAAAAATGGCGTATTCAAGGTAATGCCCGGTTGAGTCATTATGCTCTTCGCCGAAAAACAAAACATCAGCCTTGCTCATGTCATTTGCTATTTCATCAAGCGTAACTGATTTTTTCTTTGATGAACTGTAGATTTTATAGTGAGCAGATAAAGAATCCTGTGATAATACACAGAGCGGGAGTAAGAGAAATGTTATGAGTATGGCTTTCATTGTAGGTTGATTAAGGGCGAATACAGATTTACGAAGCTTTTAAAACTTCGTAAATCTTTTTCCCTGCAATATATCAAACCGTTCCAACTTAATCAACAATGCGTAATTTATCCACACTAAACTAAAAAGCAAAACAATATTTGAGAAATACTAAAAAATGACTACATTTGCGCTCTTGTTTTAAAAATACGAATAGAATAAAATAGCCATGAAAAGAACGTTTCAGCCCTCACAAAGGAAAAGAAGAAATAAACACGGTTTCCGTGAGCGCATGTCAACTGCTAACGGCAGGAGAATATTAGCATCGAGAAGAGCTAAAGGCAGAAAAAGATTATCAGTATCTGACGAAGGTAGCCATAAAGCATAAAGCTGGTTGCTTTGTCCGGAGAGGGGCTTGAGCCGGTATATACTT
Source organism: Mucilaginibacter sp. (assembly GCA_028287925.1). Classification (GTDB taxonomy): domain Bacteria; phylum Bacteroidota; class Bacteroidia; order Sphingobacteriales; family Sphingobacteriaceae; genus Mucilaginibacter. The sequence continues at coordinate 4,819 of JAQBOS010000338.1, forward strand.
AAATTTCGGTTCAGCATCAGCAACAATGTACACTTTTAAGAAAGAAGAACGGTTATGTAATAAGAAGCTTATTGACAAGCTTTTCCATAACGGTTCTTCTTTTTTATGTTATCCTTTTAAAGCATCGTGGCTGCTTATTGATGAGCCCATGCAATTTCCCGTGCAAATTTTATTTTCGGTATCAAAAAGGCGTTACAAACACGCTGTTGACCGTAATTTAATAAAGAGGCGCATGCGCGAAGTCTACAGGCTTAATAAACAAAAACACTTATATGATGCACTGAACAGCAACAATAAAAAAATTGTGCTTTCGGTGGGCTTTATAGGTAAGGAAATTGCCGAGTATAATTTTTCAGAAAAAAAGATGCTGAAGCTTTTGACGCAGCTTTGTGACGAAATTTCAAAATGAAAGCGATCGTCAACATATTGAAGCTTATAGTTGGATCAGTATTCGTTATCCTTATAAAAATATACCAGTATTTTATTTCACCCTTAACCGGCGCCTCATGCAGGTATACACCCACTTGTTCACAATATGGGGTTGAAGCCATAAAAAAACACGGACCCTTTAAAGGCGGATGGTTAACTTTAAAACGTATTGCCAGTTGCAACCCCTGGGGAGGGCACGGGCATGATCCTGTACCGTAAAAATCATTGGTCACTGGTCATTAGTCATTGGTTTACATGTTAGCCGGGCCAATTTTCACTAATGACCAATGACCAATGACTAATGACCAATGACTAATATGATTTTACAAATTGAAACCGCCACCGCCTCCTGTTCTGTTGCATTAGCAAAAGACGGGGTTGTATTGGGCTTTAAAGAGGTTAATGAACGCAATTTGCACGCCGAAGTAATTACCAGGTTTATTGAAGAAATAATATCAGCAGCCGGGTTTAATTATCATGATCTTGATGCTATTGCAGTGAGCTGCGGGCCGGGTTCATACACAGGCTTGCGGATCGGGATCTCAACAGCCAAGGGTTTATGCTTTGCGCTTGATAAGCCGCTTATTGCTATTGAAACCCTGGATGCCATGGCCTCCGGACTTATCAGTACAGATAAATACAGAGAAAAGGAAAACCTGCTTTTATGCCCTATGATAGATGCCAGGCGAATGGAGGTTTACACAGCATTGTTTACCTCCAAGGGCATTAAAGTGAAACCAACCACCGCGTCAATAATTGATGAAAACAGCTTTGACGATCTTTTAAAAGAAAATGAGATCCTGTTTTTTGGGGATGGCGCCGAAAAGTGCTTTAATGTTTTAAATAAAAATCCTAATGCATCCTTTTTACCCGGCTTTGTAAATTCAGCAACTTACCTTACCCAAAAGGCAGCAGAGAAGTTTGCTAATAAGCAATTTGAAGACGTTGCTTATTTTGAACCCTATTATCTTAAAGATTTTATCGCCGGTAAAAAAGTGGTGTAGGGAATTTCGAAATCTAGTTGTCTGTTTTAAATATTCTCCCCCATAAGCGGCCTAAAAATCCTTTTTCACCTGTTGGAATAGTACTGGCGTTCATTGGATGCTCAATTACCGGCCCCAATTTAAGTGAAAAGCCTAAAAAGATATCTGCGCCTGTAAATCCACTGTTTTGAAATGATTGAGAGCCTTTGCTCAATTGTGAGTGTAATAAACTGCCGGTTTGCGCTACTTTATCACTCCCTATATAAAATTCAAAATTTGGTGTTTGAACCATAAACTGCGCACCCAGGTTAAACAGTTTTAAATCATCATAGGTTGTAGTAAGGGTTAAAGTGTATTTTTTATATTGAAAAGGATTAACCAGGGCGCCTGTAAAACCAGGGTAAAATAATTCTTTAGAAGCTATAAGAGTTGGCAAATATTGGAAGGTCTTATTATCATCGATCCAGAATTTTTTATGAACGCTTAACTCTGCCCGGCCATCAATAGGCGTAGTAAATGAGGTTTGTATTGCGTTGCCATGTATTATTTTGCTTACTGCGTTATATACACTGTCTTCCCGTCCCTTTTCTGATAAACCATTTATAGTAGTAATATCATTAAATGCACCCGCGTGCGAACGGCTGCTCCAGTGAATAAAACCCAGATCTTTTATATTGCCCTGGATATAAAAGCTATCCTCCGTTCGGAAGGTTGCGCCTAATGATATTGCTGCGCCCGGGTTGCGGAAAGTTGGCAGATAATCGCGCGGAGTTAAATGGCCGGGAATATAATTGGTATAATAAGTTCCGCTTAACCCCAATATGGCTGAATCATTAGCTTTATCAAAAACTATTTGTGAGCTTTTAATATTTAACTCTTCATATTGGATCCCAAGTAATGCACTTAACTTTGCACCGAAAGTGAATTGTTTGTTGATCTTTTCTTTATAAGTAAAACTTATTTGGTGGTACGATTGAAAATGGAAGTTGTTGTTAAAAATGTTTGAATAATCCGTTCCGCTAAAACTTCCGGCACCATTTAATAAGGCTATCGACTCATCAGTAAAGATCCCTTTCCCTTCCATCTTGGTTTGCGCTGAAAAACCCAGCTCAACATCTCCGTTAAGGCTCGAAAACATTTTGAACATAATAACATAAGCATTCACATTAGCATTTATGTGGTTGAACTTGCCCTGGTTGATCAATAATGCCGAATTATCATAGATATTGTTAAAAGCGCGGCTCTTTAATGTTGCCTGTGCATTGCCAAGTATAAAAAAGTTGGCGTTAAAATTGGGTACCAGGAAATTGGAAGCAAATTGTTTGCTTGAGTCAGTAATGAAAGCTTTTTGGGAGGGGTTTTCAAAGGAGTCGTACAAACTACCGGTATTATACTGGGAAAATTGTTGGCCAAAAATTTTAACGGAGAATGATAATAACAAAAAAACAAGTAAAATCTTCTTCATAGATCGCGTAATGCCGTGTATTTTATATTCGTCTTAAAGATAAAACTCCAAATCGATTAATTGAAAAATAATAACAATTATCCATTTTAACGGGATTGGGGCTTTATAGTTGTGTGAATAGTCACTATTTTAATTTATAAGCAACCGTATCTGTGCTCAGCTTCATACAGAAATTCGTATAAAAATTTTT
>JAQBOS010000394.1 GCA_028287925.1 Mucilaginibacter sp.
TTCCATGCGTTCCGCTTGTAAAAGTGGAACGCTTTGCCGGCGTGGATACGCAAATTTGTGCTTCGCCTCAACACGGTGGAGAAGGGTTGAGGTGAGGTGACCGTTTGCTTATGTCGAACTCACGTTATATTAAGAAATTTTATCCCAGCTCAATCCATCTTTTTTTGATTTAAACGATTGGTGCAGGATCAGGTTTTCAGGTGCTGCCAGTTGTGGATCTTTTTCAAAAATGCCTTCAACACATTTACGTGCCTGGATCAGCAGTTCCTGGTCTGTAACCAGGTTGGCAACCTTTAAATCGAGCACACCGCTTTGCTGGGTGCCTTCAATATTACCCGGGCCACGTAATTGCAGATCGGTTTCGGCAATTTCAAAACCATTATTGGTTTTAACCATAGTATTCAACCTTATTCTGCCGTCATGGCTTAGTTTGTGGCTGCTCATTAATATACAGAACGACTGCTCGGCACCCCGGCCCACACGCCCCCGTAACTGGTGCAGTTGCGACAGGCCAAAACGCTCGGCATTTTCAATGATCATTACCGAAGCATTCGGAATATTTACACCTACTTCAATAACGGTTGTGGCCACCATTATTTGTGTTTCGCCTTTTATAAAGCGGTTCATTTCAAATTGCTTGTCTGCGGCTTTCATCTTTCCGTGTACAATGCTTATCCGGTACCCGGGAAGGGGAAACTCATGCGCCATTACATCTATACCATCCATCAGGTTTTTAAGGTCGAGCTTCTCGCTTTCCCGGATCAGTGGATAAACCACATATACCTGCCTGCCTTTGGCAATTTCCTGCTTCATAAAACCAAACATTCTTAGCCGCTGGTTTTCATAAAAGTGAACGGTTTGAATAGGCTTGCGCCCGGCAGGCAACTCATCAATAATAGAAATATCAAGGTCGCCGTACAAGGTCATGGCCAGCGTACGCGGAATAGGGGTAGCCGTCATAACTAAAATATGCGGCGGAATGGTGTTTTTGCGCCATAATTTTGCCCTTTGCTCAACGCCAAAGCGGTGCTGTTCGTCAATCACCACAAAGCCAAGGTTTTTATATTGCACCTTATCTTCAATAAGGGCATGTGTGCCGATTAATATTTTAAGCAGCCCGCTTTCCAACCGTTCATGCAACACTTTCCTTTCTTTTTGTTTGGTAGAGCCGGTTAGCAAACCAACCTCAATAAAATCATCACCAACCAATTCTTTTATGGTTTGAAAATGCTGGTTAGCCAAAATTTCGGTAGGGGCCATAATGCAGGTTTGAAAGCCATTGTCAATAGCAATCAGCATGCTCATTAATGCAACAACAGTTTTTCCGCTACCCACATCACCCTGTAAAAGGCGGTTCATTTGTACGCCCCGCTGGGTATCCTGCCTTATCTCTTTTAAAACGCGCTTTTGTGCATTTGTTAAAGGGAAGGGTAATTTATGATGATAAAATTCATTAAAGGTATTGCCAACACTTTCAAAAATATTGCCCTTAAATTTTTGATTGTGGAGCAGTTTGTTTTTTAATAGCTTTAGCTGTAAAAAAAACAGCTCTTCAAACTTTAAGCGATGTTGAGCCTCATTGAGCTTAGCAGCATCTTCAGGAAAATGAATGTTTTTATAAGCTTCGGCGCGGCCGATTAATTTAAATCTGTTAATAATATATAAAGGCAGATTTTCATGGATTTCCTTTAGCTGTTGCTCCAATAATGCAGCTACAAGCTTCATGATCCCTTTACTATCTAACGAATATTGTTTTAATTTTTCGGTAGAGTTATAAGCCGGTTGTAATGTTAAATTCCCTTTGCGCTGTTGTACATCAGTACTATACAGTTCCATTTCAGGGTGTGCCATTTGAACTTTCCCATTAAAAAAAGTGGGTTTGCCAAACAATACATAAACTTTGCCGGGAATAAGGGTTTTCTCTATCCATTTAATCCCCTGAAACCATACCAGCTCAATTACACCGGTATCATCCTGTGCCTGTGCAACCAGGCGGCTTGTACGCTTTTCGCCAATTATTTCCTTATGGGTTAAGCGTGCTAATACCTGCACATAAGGTAAATCGGGCTGGATCTCCTTTATTTTATAAAACCGGGTACGGTCAATATATTTATAAGGGAAATAGCTTAAAAGGTCACTAAAATTGAATATCTGCAGTTCTTTTTTCAAGATCTCTGCACGGCTAAGGCCTACGCCTTTTAAATATTCAATGGGGGTTTCAAAAATCAATTAGTGAATTGCTGAATTAGTGATTGAATGATTTGAAAATTTGAAGATGAGGTGATTTGATGAATTAAATAATTTGACGATGTGGCAATTTGAAGGTTTGAAAATTGAGTAACATCGAAATCTATACCATTCATTTTCAAATTTTCAAATCAACAAATTTTCAAATCAATTATTTTACAGCTGTAACAGTGATCTCAACATTAACACCTTTGGGCAAGCCGGCAACCTGTACCGTTTCGCGGGCGGGGAAATCATCTTTAAAATACGTTCCGTAAACCTCGTTAACCTGTGCAAAGTTCTGCATGTCTGTTAAAAAAATGCTCGTTTTAACAATATTGCTGAAGTCAATACCAGCTTCGGCTAAAATAGCTTTAATGTTTTCCATTACCTGTTTGGTTTCGGCTTTAATATCATCCGTTACCAACTGGCCGTTATCAGGATTCAGGGCTATCTGGCCCGAAAGAAATATAAAATTTCCCGCTGCTACAGCCTGGTTGTACGGGCCTATTGGGGCAGGGGCATTGGTAGTATTAATTATAGTTTTCATAAATATTAATTGTTAAGGTAAAATGCGGAGAAGAGATAGATAATTAATTTTATTGCAGCTGTAAACCGGTTCATTTTTTTAATATGAACAGTTTGATCAATGTCCAGATGATCCCCAACAGGAACATTATAATAGCGATGGCATTAATAGTGTGCATCACTTTAAGGTTAAAGTTTGTAGGCCTGTTTGGATCTTTTTTTCTGAAAAAATACATAAACAAATATAGGAAAGCTTAAAGCGTAAAGCAAAAAGCGAAAAAGACTAAAGCTGAAAGCGAGAAAAAGCAGCAGCAGAAGTAACAGAAAGAATTAAAGTATAAGTTGATAAGAAAGCTTTGCGCTTTAAGCCTTCTGCTTTTAGCTTTATCAATAAACGCAAAAAAGGCTTCCCGATATGGGAAGCCTTTTATTATAATAATTTAATTAAAATTATTTGTGGAATTCAACACGACGGTTTGTAATACGACCTTCTTCAGTTGAGTTGTCAGCTATTGGATGAGTTTCACCAAATCCTTTAACTTTTACGCGTTTTGCATCAACACCTGAGTTAACTAAGTAAGTTTTTACAGAGTTAGCACGGTCTTTAGATAAACGCAGGTTGTGAGCTGCAGTACCTTCAGATGAAGCATAACCAGCTAAAGTAAGTGTGCTTGAGTTTGACCTCATATCAGCAGATGTAGCATCTAATACTGGGTATGAAGAAGTTTTCAATACTGAGCTGTCAAATTCAAACTGGATGTTTGAGTAAGCAACAGCAGTAACAGCAGCAACCTTAGCAGTAGTATCTGGTTTAGGGAATACAATTGGGCAACCAGAGCCATCAACAATGCTACCAGCAGGAGTGTTAGGGCATTTGTCAAATTGATCAGAAACACCGTCACCATCTGAATCTTTTTTCAGGTCGTTAACAGCAGTTTCAACATTTGTAACACGGCCTTTTAAAGCTTCAACTTCCTGGCGTAATGCTGCATCATATAATTCATCATACATCATTGCAACTGGATTTACCCACTCCAGGTTCGGTTTTGATTTTGGACCGAAAGTGTACTCTAAACCAGCATAAGTATATGCATAGTGATCAAAAGTATTGTAAGTGTTGAAACCTGAGAAGTTGTAACCTTTAACAAAGGTAACAGTGTAACCAAGGTTTAAAGCTAACGCATCAGAAAGTTTGAATTTAGCACCAACACCAACTGGTGCAGCTAATTCTTTAATGGTGTTAGTTTGGGTAAATGCTGCTTCCGGAGCTTCAGCACCAGGAGTGATAGCATAAGCTGGTTTGTAGAAATCTAAACCAAGACCCGCAGAACCGTAAAAGTTAACTGCATTTGCACGGTGTAAAAAGCTAACGCTTCCAAAATCAACAACACCGCTGATTGATACCTGGTTAAATTTAGTTTCGAAATATGAAGCACCAAATTTTGTAGCTGTTGAACCAGATTTGCCCTGATTGGCAACATCATCACCTTTTACTTTACCGCCGTAGTAATCTAACTGCAAGGCAAAGAAGTGTGATAACTGATCCTTAATAGTTAACCCGTAACCTAAAGATCCTTTAAAATGATTAGTTGAGTTGTTAAGGAAAGGAACAAGGCCTGATGTTAGACCGCCATTAATTCCAATGCTCCATGTGTTGTACTGTCCTGTACCACCAAATACCTTGGCAGTAGTGGCAGTGTCAGATACTTTCACTGTTTTCACTTTGGCGGTGTCCTGAGCCGAAGCGGCTAAGCCAACTGCCATCAAGGAAACAACTGATAAGACGACTGTTTTCTTTAATGTAGAATAGTTCATAGTTTTAAGATTAAACGATTTTAATTGTGATTTTTTTCAAAAATAGTAATTATGTTTGAATTTGTAACCAAACACCGTTCCAAATTTTGTAATAATTATACAAATAAAGGAAAAAAATTGTTTTTAAAAAATTAATAAAATTTAAAAGATGAAATATCTTCCTATTAATAATGAGGTGTTTACCAAAAATAGAAAAAATTTCGTTTTACGACTAAAACCCTGTTCTATAGCTATTTTTAACGCAAATGACGAATTTCCAAGAAGCGGGGATCAAAGTTTTCTTTTTAAACAAAACCCTGATTTTTTTTACTTAACCGGCATTGATCAGGAACAGAGCATTTTGATATTATTTCCCGAGTGTCCTAATCCGCTATACAAAGAAGTACTATTTTTAAGACAAACCAGTGAACATATAGCCATTTGGGAGGGGCATAAATACACTAAAGAAGAAGCGAAATTAGCGTCGGGTATAAAAAATGTTTATTGGCTTAGCGAGTTTGATGTTATTTTACAAACAATAATGAACTATGCTGAACACATATATTTAAATACAAATGAAAATGACAGGTACGTACATGCGGTGCCTTACAGGGATCTCAGGTTATTTGAATCATTACGCGCCAAATACCCTTTGCATAAATATGAGCGCTCTGCACTTATTTTGCGCGATCTGCGGGTTGTAAAATCAACCCCAGAAATAGATCTGACAAAAAAAGCATGTGAAATTACACGTGATGCCTTTATGCGGGTACTTAAATTTACACTGCCGGGTGTTACCGAGTATGAAATTGAAGCTGAAATAACACACGAGTTTTTAAGGCAGCGTGCTACAGGGCATGCTTATAACCCTATTATTGCGTCGGGCAAAAATGCTATAGTGCTTCATTATGTAGACAATAACCAGGTTTGTAAAGACGGGGATGTAATTCTTTTTGATTTTGGCGCCGAGTATGCCAACTATAATGCAGATATGAGCCGCTCTGTACCGGTAAACGGGCGCTTTACCAAGCGCCAGCGCGACGTTTATGATGCAGTGTTGCGGGTGATGCGTGCGGCCACAAAGATGATTGTTGCAGGCACCGTTTTGAATGATTATCATGATGAAGTGGGAAAGATAATGACGAATGAGCTGATTGGCTTAGGCTTGTTAACGAAACACGATGTGACAAAACAGGATCCTAACGTTCCGGCTTATAAAAAATACTTTATGCATGGCACCTCGCATCATTTGGGTTTGGATGTACATGATTTTGCCAGCCGCTATAAATCATTTGAAGTTGGCAATATTTTAACATGCGAACCGGGAATATATATAGCAGCGGAAGGCCTGGGTATAAGAATAGAGAACAATATATTAATTACCCCCGATGGTAATATTGATCTGATGGCCGATATACCTGTAGAGGCAGAGCATATTGAGGAGATTATGAATGGATAAGGCACTTCGGATTTCGGATGTTCGATTTCGGATTTATTTTTAGAATTCATTTATTCCAAATTTAAATCACTCCGCAATTGGCATTCCGGCTTCCGCACTTAAAGCATTCCGAAATCGAACATCCGAAATCAAAAATCCTTCACGAACTCATACAAATTAAACCCTGGTTTATTTAAAGCTTTGGCAATATCTTGCTGAAGCTTTTTTTTGTTGATGCCGGCCATGCGTTTTTGCTGAATGAGCTGGTATGCCTTTTCGGCAAGTAAAAGTTCTTTGCGTGAGTTTTTTGCTTCGGATTTGGAATGGATAAAGCTTATTACCTGGTCAATGCCTTCACTTTTTGAAGCAACAGTTTTAAAAACAGGCAGCTGAGTTTCCTTGTTTTGGATCTTTTTTAAATTATTGACGAAAAGATCGGCGTCGGCCCGGTCGCTTTTATTAACGATAAAAGCATCTGCAATTTCCATCAGGCCCGATTTAATGTTTTGGATCTCATCGCCGCTTTCGGGTACCAAAACCAACAATGTAAGATCTGCAAGCCCGGCAATCTCAATTTCCGACTGACCAACTCCAACAGTTTCCACTAATATATAATTAAAGCCGGCAGCCCGTAAAACATCCGTCATTTCAATAGCTTTTGCCGAAAGCCCCCCAAGTGAGCCACGCGTTGCTAATGAACGAATAAAAACATCCGGATGGTTAAAATGTGGCGCCATGCGGATGCGGTCGCCCAGTAACGAGCCAAAGTTAAACGGCGAAGTAGGATCAATAGCCAAAACCGCTATCTTATTGCCGCTAGTAAGCAATCCGCTGATCAGTGAATTTACCAATGTGCTTTTACCTGCACCCGGCGGCCCGGTAATACCTATAATTGGCGAGCTTTTTGTGAATGTTAAACTTTTTAAAAGCTCATCAGCGCCTGATAAATCATTTTCAACAATGGTTAAAGCACGTGCAACCGAACGAAAATCAGTATAATGCGGTTTTATATTATTGGTAGCGTTTTGCATTTTATGTGGATATAAAGAAACAAAAATATAATGTATTTGGAGGGAAATAGTTGATTGGGTTGATTAAGTGAGTGGTTGATTAAGTTAAAAACAAACTCAGAAGTTAACCTAATCAACTCAATCTAACTCAATCAACTTAATCAACCCAATCAATTAGCCAGAACACTATATTTGCGGCTTAGGTAAAATTTAAAGCATGAAGAGATCTGTTTTAGTCACTTTTGATTCAATGAAGTACCCTAACTCGGGTTTTTTCTCATTTGGGAAAAGTTTGGGTGAGGCCTTATTAACTCAAAATAATGACCGGTTTGATTTTACTTATTATGTGCATACAAGGTCGATATATACTTTTACAGGCGAGGTAGGTTTGGTTAATTTATCCAAGCTGCATAAATTAATTTTTCCGGGGAACAGCAAATATGAGCTGGTTCACTTTACTGATCAGTATTGCCGGCTAAAGCCGCAAAAGGTTAGCGGTAAAAAAATATTGACCATACATGACATTAACCCCATCCACGAAAAAAGAAAATCAGATAAAAAAGTGGCCTCACATATTGAAAAATTAAGAGGGTACATAGCCGTGTGCGATAAAATTGTAACCATATCAAACTTTGTGGCGAATGATATTTTAACCTATTTCCCCGAGGCAAAAGAAAAACTAAGTGTAATTTATAACGGCGCCGATAAACTTCATGTTCCTGAAGATCACGTTCCGGCTTATGTGCCTCAAAAGCCATTTTTATTTACTATTGGATTTATAGCAGCTAAAAAGAACTTCCATGTATTGCCGGCATTATTGAAAGAGAACGATTATGAGCTGATAATTTCAGGTGTGGAAACGCCTTATAAAGATACGATAATGGAAGAGGCACAGAAACATGGATGTGCCGGCAGGGTGAAAATAACAGGTACTATAAGCGAATATGACAAGGCCTGGTACTATAAAAACTGCAAGGCATTTGTTTTTCCATCGCTTGCCGAAGGTTTTGGTTTACCCGTTATTGAGGCCATGCACTTTGGGAAACCGGTTTTTTTATCAAAATACACCTCATTGCCCGAAATTGGCGGCGATGCTGCCTATTATTTTGACAGCTTTGAACCCGAACATATGCAGGGTGTTTTAGAAAAAGGATTAAAGGAATTTCATGATAAAGATCTGTCGGCACGAACAATAGCCCATGCTGAGCAATTCGACTGGCAAACAACCGCACAGCAGTACTTAAAGCTATATGATGAATGCCTTAAAAGTAAGCTGTTTTACTATTGAATTAATCTCTTATACTTAGGCTCTGCAAATATCTGTACTAAGCCATTACAGTTTATTGCCTATATTTGTAAGCCGTTTCTAATATTTACCTTATTAATTATGGATGATAAATTGGTCATCAATAAACTTCCTTTTAGCAAGATTTCAATTATCATTGTTACCCTTAATGTCGAAACTACTCTTCAGAATTGTTTGGATAGCATTTATAAACAGGTTTACCCTTCGTTAGAAATTATTGTTATGGACGGGGGGAGTACAGATGGCACAGTTAACTTGTTAAAAGCAAATGATGCTCAAATATCTTTATGGAAAAGTGAAAAAGATAATGGCATATATGACGCAATGAACAAAGCGCTCGATTACGTTACAGGTGATTGGGTATATTTTTTAGGAGCTGATGATGTACTATTTGACGATTTTTCTGCTTTAGCCTACCAACTAAAAGACCATTCGGTAATTTATTATGGTAATGTTTTAATGAAGGGGAAAAAGAACAAAGGAGAAGTAAAACCATACCAGCATGCTAAAGATAATATATGTCATCAAGCTATAATTTACCCAAAAGAAGTTTTTGAAAAACACAAGTTTAATACAATTTATAAGATCTCGGCCGATCATGTTTTAAATATGCAATGCTGGAGGCATTTTAAGTTTCAATATATTGATCTGATAGTAGCAGACTTTAATGATACAGGGGTTTCTTCTTTAAATCTCGATGAAAAATTTGAAAAAGACAGGGCCAGGCTTATTTTAAAATATCATGGTTTTATGGTTTATTTACGATTTGCTTTCAGATTATTAAAAATGAATTTATTCCCTAAAAATTATAAAAGGATTTAAAAGATGAATAATATTGTTTTCGATCTGAATAATTCGGGCAATAGTTATTGCCCTTTACTGACATTATGAAACAAGCTTATAAAGTAGCTGTTATTATCCCTTTTTACCGTAATACTATTTTGGCGTATGAAGAGATCGCTTTGCAACAGTGTGAAAAAATATTATCAGGTTATCCAAAAATTGCCATAAAGCCACGAAGCCTTGTCCTGCCTGAAGCAATTAAAAAATACACTTTTTCAAACGTCATAAATTTCGAGGATAAATATTTTAATAATGTACAGGGTTACAATAACCTGATGCTCTCAGATGTTTTTTATAGTACATTTTTGGAATACGATTATATTTTAATTCATCAGCTGGACGCATTTGTATTTAAGGATGATTTAATGTACTGGTGTGAGCAAGGTTATGATTATAT
>JAQBOS010000675.1 GCA_028287925.1 Mucilaginibacter sp.
GTTCGGGATGGACGAATTGCTGGCGCGCATGCGCGCCGCACTGCGGCACCAGTTGCAGGTGCAGGGCGAGCGACCGGTGTTTCGCACGGGCGACCTCTCGGTCGATCTGGTTCGCCGCATCGTCAAGGTCGGCGACAAGGACGTCAAACTGTCGCCGAAGGAATATGAACTGCTGCGCGTGCTGGTTCAGCACGCCGGCAAGGTGCTGACCCATCGCTTCCTGCTGAAGGAATTATGGGACGAACTCACCGACGCGCAATATCTGCGGGTCTATGTCCGGCAGCTCCGGCAGAAGATTGAGCTCGATCCCGAACGCCCGCAATTCGTGCTGACGGAGACAGGGATCGGGTATCGGTTAAGGGCGGGGGATTAGGTTTCCCGCTTTCGATACTGCCTCGTCGGAGTGTCGTCCCGGCGAACGCCGGGACCCATACGCCGTGTCATCTCGTTTATGCAGTGTAGCAGACGCTTTCTGCTATCAGCGATGCCGGGGATTATGGGTCCCGGCGTTCGCCGGGACGACGCGTGATACATGACCGCGATGCGGTGTGCGCTGCAATCCTGGAACCATCACCGCTTGCAAATATTATTTCCCTCGCCAACAGGGAGGTACATCCATGGCTCGAAAATATTCCAAAAAAGCCTCGGCCAAGGTCGAGCGTGCGATGAAGAAGCGCAAGGCAGGCACGCTGAAGAGCGGACGCTCCGGCAAGACGGTGAAAAGCAGGAAGCAGGCGATTGCGATCGGGCTGTCGGAGGCGCGGGCCGAGGGCAAGAAGGTGCCGAAGAAAGCGTCGGCGAAGAAGACAACGAAGAAAGCCGCCAAGAAGACGACGAAGAAAAAAGCGGCGAAAAAGAAAACCGCCAAAAAGGCCAAACGCTAATCATCGGGTTCACGTGCGAAATAGACCGGTCGTCGATCGGCCAGTCTATTTCGTTTGCAGGATCGCCTTCATCAGATGGTCCTTGCAGTCGTCGGGCTTGCCCTGCGCCAACGCCTCGCTGGCCGCGCCGATCTCCGTCGAGGCTATGGTCTGCTTGCCATCCTTCATCTTGGCAATGGCTTCGGCTGTGCTGCCGATGTTGGCCGCATTGCATTCCCGGGGTTCCAGCGTCTGCGCCCGTGAGGCCGTGCTCGCCAACGCGGCGATGAGGAGAAGCGCCTTCACCATCTCAGCCCGCCTTGCGCTGGCGGGCGGAGGAGCGGTGCGCCTTCTTGGCCGGCCGCGCCTGGGTGGCGTGCGGGGTCGACGCCGAAGCGCGCTTCGCCTGCGCCTTGCCGCCCTTCAGGCTCTGCTGCAGCGCGTCCATCAGGCTGACGACGTTGTCGGATTTCTCCGCCTTCTCGGCGACCTTGACCGGCTTGCCGGCGGCCTTTTGCTCCACCAGCTTCTTCAGTGCGGTCTCGTATTCGTCCTCGAATTTCGAGGGATCGAAATGCGCGGCCTTGCTGTCTAGGATGTGCACCGCGAGGTCGATCATGTCCTTGGATATCTTCGGGCTCTTGATGTCCTCGAAATAGTCTTCCTCGTCGCGCACTTCGTAGGGATAGCGCAGCGTGGTGCCGATCAGGCCCTTGCCGAGCGGTTCGATGGCGATGACGTGCTCGCGGTTGGTCAGCACGATTCGCGCCAGCGCGACGCGGTCCTTATCTTTCATGGCGTCGCGGATGACCGCGAAGGCTTCCATGCCGGCCTTGCCGTCCGGCGCGATGTAATAGGGATTGTTGAGATAGCGCTTGTCGATCTCGTCGCGCGGCACGAAATTGTCGATGTCGATGGTGTGGTTGCTCTCGATCTGCACGGCTTCGAGTTCGTCCTTGTCGATCTCGATGAACTCGCCCTTGCTGATCTCGTAACCGCGGCCCTTCTGCTCCTTGTCCACCACGTCGCCGGTCTCGGCGTCCACCATCTGCTGCTTCAGGCGGTTGCCGGTTTCCTTGTTGATCATGTGAAATCGGGTTTTCTCGACCGTGGTCGAGGCCGGATAGAGCGCCACCGGGCAGGTGACGAGGGAGAGTTTCAGGGAGCCTTTCCAGTAGGCGCGGGGTGGGGCCATCGGTCGTCCTCCAACTCAGGTACTAAAAATCTGACCCGCGCTACGCGCAAAGCCTTGCGCTGGCGGGGTATTCTGGGAACTTCAACGGCAATTGCTGGTTTTGGTTCCGGGCCCCCATTGCGCGGCCCGCGTGTGTGAGTGGGGGTCGCCGTGACCGACAAACAACTGTCGATTTACCGGAAAAAGCGCGATTTCGAGCAGACCGCTGAGCCATCAGGCGACATGACCGTGGCCCCCTCGAAACGGCGGCGCTTCGTGATCCAGAAGCACGACGCGACACGGCTGCATTACGACCTCAGGCTGGAATTCAACGGCGTGTTCAAGTCCTGGGCGGTGACGAGGGGACCATCGCTCGACCCCTCCGACAAGCGCCTCGCGGTCGAGGTCGAAGACCATCCACTCGACTATGGCGACTTCGAAGGCACCATTCCCAAGGGGCAATATGGCGGCGGCACGGTGCAGCTGTGGGATCGCGGCTATTGGGAATCCGATAATCCGGAGCAGGGCTTCAAGAAGGGCGATCTCAAATTCACACTGCACGGGGAAAAGCTGCATGGCGGTTTTGTCCTCGTGCGGATGCGGCACGACCGCAATGGCGGCAAGCGCACCAACTGGCTGCTGATCAAGCACCGCGACGAGTTTGCCAGGGAGGGCAAGGCCAACAAGATCCTGGATGACGATGCGTCGGTGGCGTCGGGCCGTGCGATGGCGGAGATCGCCGCCGGCCGTGGCCGTGCGCCCAAACCGTTCATGATCGGCAAGACCGGGAAAACCAAAGCGGACGCGGTGTGGGATTCCAATCACGGCAGCGCCGCCGAGGCACGGGCCGGCAAGACGGTGAAGACCAAGGCCGACGTGGCGAAGGCGAGGGCCGCAGCGAAAATCGCGAAGCCGAAGAAGGTTGCGAGATTGCCGGGCTTCGTCGCGCCGCAGCTGTGCATCTCTGTGGATCGCCCGCCCTCTGCGGCCGGCTGGGCCCACGAGATCAAGTTCGACGGCTACCGCGTGCAGCTGCGCGTCGAGGATGGCGAGGCGACGCTGAAGACCCGCAAGGGGCTGGATTGGACCGACAAATTCCAGGCCATCGCCAAGGAGGCCAGCGGGTTGCCGGATGCCATCATCGACGGTGAGATCGTCGGACTCGATGCCCATGGCACACCGAACTTTGCGACGCTGCAAGCGGCGCTTTCCGACGGCAAGACCGATACGCTGATCTTCTTCGTGTTCGACCTGCTGTTCGCCGGTGGCGAGGATCTGCGAAAACTGCCGCTGCAAGATCGCAAGGCGCGGCTGAAGGAATTGCTGGAGACTGCGAGCGGCCGGCGCAAGGAAGGTCTGATCCGCTACGTCGAGCATTTCGAGACCGGCGGCGATGCCGTCTTGCAATCGGCTTGCCAGCTGTGGCTGGAAGGTATCGTCTCGAAGAAATTGTCGGCGCCGTATACGTCCGGCCGCTCCAAGAACTGGATGAAAGCGAAGTGCCGGGCCGGCCATGAGGTCGTGATCGGCGCCTGGAAAAGCAATGCCGGCAAATTCCGTTCGCTGATGGTCGGAGTGAACCGCGGCGGTCACCTGGCCTATGTCGGCGTGGTTGGCACCGGCTTCGGCCAGGACAAGGTCAAGGCCATCATGCCAGCGCTGAAGGCCGCGGCGGCGAAGACGAGCCCGTTCGGCGGCAAGGACGCGCCATCCGGCGGTCGCGAGGTGCACTGGCTGAAGCCGGAGCTCGTGGCGGAGATCGAATTCGCGGGCTTCACCGGCACCGGCATGGTGCGGCAGGCGTCGTTCAAGGGCCTGCGGCAGGACAAGCCTGCAAAGGAGGTCGAGGCGGAGACGCCGAAGAAGACAGAGCTGGCGGAGCCGAAGCCGGCGCGTGGCGCCACGAAGCCGGCGAAGAAGGCCGCTCCTTCAAAGGCTGCGGCCGGTACCGCGACGGTGATG
>JAQBOS010000422.1 GCA_028287925.1 Mucilaginibacter sp.
TGTAATTAATTGGGGCTAACAGTTGCAATCTGACATGATTGTGGTTAGCTAATGAGGGCCAGATAATTCTAAACTTATTGCGTTTTTGAAGCTAGGCTATTGCTATTTTGAACTCTCTCCCACCTCAAAAATTCGGATCAAAATTAAAATAGATCGGGTTTGAGAGCCCTACCATATTACCGCTCAGCGCCATTGATCCGGGAACCTGCGGATAGGCTGTGGGTGGCCCCTCAACCACAACACGGTAGTAAGTGCGGCCAAGTGTTGCCGGTGCATCGGTGAACTCCACCACTGGCGTCTTGCCTGTAGCCTTGAAGGTGCCGAACGGGTCGCCGTTTTTTACCACACTAACTTTATAGGTACTGTCCGGAGAAGTATTTCCCGTAAGCTGAACGCGGAACCTGACAGGCTTTCCCGTTGCTTTGGCATTATCGCCCATCATCATGTCCATCTTGCCGTCCTGATCCAAATCGGCATAAAATTCAACGCGGGGTGCGTATGGGTTTGCACTGACGGAAACGCGGCCATTAGTAAGGGCGTCAATAACCGCCTGCGATGTCCGCGCTTTAGCAAAAACCCAGGTTGTTGGGGTTCCTACATAGTTGGCCTTTGCCTGGTAGCTGTTTTTTGTTGCCTTGTCTGGCGAATCCGGGGTTCCGTGGTGCGAGTCGCTCCCACCCCTGCCGGTAAGTTTGCGGCCCGATGAAAGCATATCGTCCCAGATCATGATCGCGTTGGCATTTTTGGACCAAATTGCAGAATTCCAGACTTCAATTGACTCCACCATGTCATAAGAGAATCCGAAATGATCTTTTCCGCTCGGATGATTGGCCGACAGGTGAATCCCAAGCTCTTTTTTCACAGCCCCCACAACCACATCGCGCTGATCGCGAACATCGTATAGCCGCTGGTGATCATATGGTTTGGCTGAGAACGCATTGCCATGGCCGCGGGTGGTTGTCCATTCCGCGCTGTACAGCAGCAGCACAGAGTCTGACTTAAACTCGGGATCAGCCCAGGTGTTGTGTGCGACATCGCCATTTACATGGTTGTCATGGTCGGTAATGCCGAGATAATCCATGCCGACAGATTTAGAAAAGGAGATGATCTTTGCAACGGAGTTATTCGAGGCATCCTTACTATGAATGGAATGCACATGAAGGTCACCTTTTAGCCACATGCCATCGTTAAGGCTGGCGATGGGAGGCAATGGGCCTACTTCCACAGGCGCCCAGGGATTGACATGGCCCGACTGGGCTGTCACAGAACTGCTGGTGCAACAAGCCATAATCGCCAGTAATCCGGTATAGATAATTCCCTTGAACGGGGCTATTTTCCTGGTATTTTTTAATATCATATTCTTTAAAAGTTCGTGTGAAATCATTGGCCGAAATTATACCCGGCAAATAACATATCCCTATCCATTGGTATTAAAGAATTGTTAATAGTGGTGAAATGAGGTAAAAACAGTGTTACAATGGCCTTCCTATTTATTAATCATAATCAGAAGTAAATCTCCCGCCCCTTCGCGTGGACGCTTGACCTGGCGGAACTGAAATATTGAAACAATAAGACCGAAAACCCCGGAGATTAAATTTAAAGCATATTGGTCTAAATCTGCAGTCAAACGCAAATTAAAAGAAAATGGCTTGAGATTAAATATTTTTTGAACCCCAAAAAAGCGAAATGGACAAAATTGATTTAAAGCGGTTGAACAAATGACCGGAATGATCACCTGCTCAATGTTTTTTTTATTACAAATTCCTCGAAGAAATAAGACCGGTAAGCATTGCCGATAGGGATCTCGTGTTTGCGGATAAATACGAGATTGTTATCAAATGAAGTGATCTGGTGCACATTGATAATATAGGACTTGCTGACACGGACAAAAACGTTTTGCGGTAACTGCTCATGAATAGTTTTAATATTCATATTCGTAATGATCTTCTGCTCTTCAGTCTGCATTACCACATAATCTTTAAGCCCTTCAATAAAAAGGATCTCCTTAAAATATATCTTAATAAACCTGCGCTCCGCCTTTACAAAGAAGTAATCATCCGCCACAATCTCTATCAGGTTAGCCGACCGGCCGGTTTTTAACAGTTCCCGGTAAGCACCTGCCTTATTAACTGCTTTTTTAAAGCGATCTGCCTGAACGGGCTTGATCAGGTAATCTACAGCTTCCACTTCAAAGCCGTCAAGCGCATATTCAGCGTAGGCGGTGGTAAAAATGACCAATGTATTTTCAGGAATGGTCTTTGAAAATTCAATGCCATTTATGCCGGGCATTTGTATATCCAGGAACACCAGGTCAACCGCTGTTCCATTTAAAAACTTTGCCGCTGCATTCGCACTGGGAAAGCTCTGGAGCAATTGCAGCCCGGGAACCTGGTTTACCAATAATTGAATCGCTTCCCTGGCTAAGGGCTCATCATCCACAATAATGCAGTTCATACCGTCAGCTTTAAATCTATACTAAATACGTCATCACCATTATTGATATACAGGGAGTGCTTCTCCGGGTAAAGTAGCGTCAGCCTCCGCTGCACATTGACCAGCCCAAGGCCACCTTCATGCTGCTTTATGGTTTCAACCGGTGGTTTTGAATTAATACAATTAAAACTCAGCTCATTATCCTCCACTTTAAAAAAAAGATGAACATAGGATGAATTTTCCGCATCCATATTATGCTTAACTGCGTTTTCAACGAAAGTAATAAACAGTAAAGGGGAAACCTGGACGCCATTCAGGTCACCTAAGGTGGAGATAATAAATTCAAAATTATCACGGCGGATCTTTTCCAGGTTAAGAAAATCTTCCAGGAAGTGTATATCAGCAGTAAGCAAAACTTTTTGCCGGGCGCTGTCATACAGCAGGTAACGCAGCAGCTCACTAAGCTTCATTAATACCTGTGAGGCCTTTTGCGGGTCTTTCTGCGTAAGCACATTGGCATTATTTAGCGTATTGAATAAAAAATGCGGGTTGATCTGGTTCTTTAATTGTTCCAGCTCAGACTGAATCGTCACCGTTTCCAGTTCATTCACCCGCTGGTTGACCACAATGGAACGCTGGAACAGTTTGATGGCTGAGGACGCCGCTATAAAGATGAAAAACACGAACACAAACGGAAAAATGCTGGCAGCAGCAAAATTATCCGAGTGTGGATTTTTAAAATAGGGCATCAGATAATAACGTCCTATGTTTACTGATACCAGGCTAATTCCTAAAAGTACCATTATCCATAAAAAATAGGCAAGGTACCGCTCTTTAAAAATGAATTTTGGAATTAACCAATACATATTAAAATAGAACAGCAACAGCATCAAAAAAAATACGCCGATCTTTAATAAGGTGTTAACGGGTTCAACAAACGCATTTTTAGTATTTAAGAAAGTCACTGCCAAAAATAAAGCCACAACTATATGCCTGTAAACTCTAAACTTTCGGTTGGTTGTAAACTGCAATAAACGATTGTTGCTTAAATTGGCTAAATCAGTTTCTGTACTCATCGTAATCACCTTCATTAATCAAAAGTAAGTAATTGATTTATAGCAGGTGATTAGTTTATACCAAACAGCTTAGAATTTATACGAAATTATCTTTTTACTTTTTTTCCCTGGATTTAAGGAAAAAATACCGATCCTCATACACATCCCTGTTAATCTTTCTATATAGGAAAGTGCGTTTCCTATAATTTACAGGCCGTTTGATATAATATGAAAAAAAGAGAGAAGTATTCCGGATACATTCGCATCAAACTCAAATAAATGGCCAGAACTATAATACTGATCTTACTTTTTTTTAGTGTAATATCATCCTTTGCCCAAAAAAGATACACTATTAGCGGAACAAATAAAGATGAAGCGACAGGCGAATTATTAATTGGCGCAACGGTAAAGATAAAGGAGCTCCCGCAAATTGGTACCTCAACCAACAGTTATGGCTTTTATTCCTTTTCAGCACCCGATGGAGAATATACGTTGCTGTTCACCTACGTAGGATATGAAACCCTTGAACGGCAGGTTCTGTTACATCAAAGTCAAACGGTAAATATTTCAATATCTCCCGGGAACAGCTTAAAGGAGGTGGTGATCAGTTCCAATAAGCCGAATAATGATAACGTGGCTTCGCCGCAAATGGGTTTAGAAAAGTTAAATATGTCACAAATCAACCAGGTGCCGGTATTGCTGGGTGAAAGAGATATTTTAAAGACCATCTCGTTATTGCCGGGTATTAAATCAGCCGGTGAAGGGAATACTGGTTTTTATGTGCGGGGCGGGGCATCTGATCAGAACCTGATCTTACTGGACGAAGCACCCGTGTATAATGCTTCTCATTTTTTTGGTTTTTTTTCGACATTTAATTCCGATGCGATTAAGGACGTCAGTATCTACAAGGGCGGGATGCCCGCCGAATATGGAGGCAGGTTGTCGTCAGTACTGGATATCAAAATGAATGACGGGAATAATAAGGACTTTACTGTTCAGGGCGGCCTTGGCCTTATTGCTTCAAGAATAAAAGTAGAGGGCCCATTGGTAAAAGACAAAGGATCGTTTATGATCAGCGCCCGCCGGACTTATTTAGACCTTTTTTTAAAAGCGTCTTCAGACTCTACAATTAAAGGCAGTTCCCTTTATTTTTATGATATCAATGCAAAGGCAAACTATCACTTTGATGATAAAAATGCACTCTACCTTTCCGGGTATTTTGGCAAAGACGTTTTGAGTTTAAAAAACACGTTTGGAACCAATTGGGGGAATTCTACCGGTACCATCAGGTTCAATCATATATTTAATAACAGGCTATTTTCTAATACTTCTTTGATCTACAGTAATTATAACTATACCATACAAAGCCTTCAGAGCACTGATAATTTTAAGGCAACTTCAAAAATAACTGATCTAAATCTGAAAGAAGACCTTCAATACGCCATGGGGAATGATCATACCCTAAAATTCGGATTGAATGTTTTACACCATACCATTGCTCCCGGAGATATTACAACCACGGCAACGTCCAGCTTTAACAGCAGAAGTATTGAGCAGCGTTACGGTTTTGAAAATGCAGCTTATGTAAGTGATGAATGGAAAGCGAATGATAAATTAACCATACTTTACGGGCTACGATTAAGCGGCATGTTTTTATTAGGGCCCGGTACTTTTAGCACTTATAATGCCTTAGGCAACACCGTAAGTTCCATTACCTATAGTTCAGGCCAGTCTGTGAAGACTTATTTTAACCTTGAACCCCGTTTTTCTGCAAGCTACCAGTTGAATGATGACAATTCAATTAAGATTTCTTATAACCGCAATACCCAAAATATTCACTTACTGACCAACTCAACCAGCAGCAGTCCTACTGATCTTTATGTAATGAGCAGCAATAACATTAAGCCCGAGATTGCCGACCAGGTCTCGACCGGATGGTTCAGAAACTTTAAAGATAATACTTATGAGTTTTCCGCCGAGGTCTATTATAAAAAGCTGCAGAACCAGATCGATTATAAGGATGGTGCCCAGCTGATCGCTAACCAGGATGTGGAATCGCAATTAACCTACGGATCAGGCAGGGCGTATGGCCTGGAATTATTTTTGAAGAAAAAATACGGTCGATTTAACGGGTGGATAGGCTATACGCTATCAAGAACAGAACTGAAGTTTGATGCCATTAATAATGGTAATTATTATCCGGCCCGGCAGGACCGCACGCATGATCTGTCAGTTGTGGGCATCTATCAATTGAGCAAGCGCTGGTCTTTTTCAGGCACTTTTATTTACGGAACGGGGAACGCGGTTACTTACCCCACCGGTAAATATAATATCGGCGGTTTAACAACCTTCTCCTATTCGCAACGTAATGGTTATCGCCTGCCTTCCTCCAACAGGCTGGATATTGGCGCCACGCTGGAAGGAAAAGAACATAAAAAGTATCAGTCCAGCTGGACATTTGGGATCTACAATATTTACGGACACAGAGATCCCTATCTCGTAACCTTTCGCGACAGCAAAACAGTACCGAATACAACTGAGGCTGTGGAAACCAGCATTTTTGCTACCCCGATCCCATCCGTTACCTGGAACTTTAAATTTTAAGCGCATTACCATGAAACATTATAAATTTTACATAGCTTCCATTTTGGCAATATTAGCAGTATCCTGCACTAAAGTGATTGATTTGAAATTAGGAAATGATACCGGCAAGCTGGTTATTGAAGGCAACATTACCGATGTGAGCGAACCTCAGTACATCAAACTTAGCCGCAATGTTGCCTTTAACAATACCAATACTTATCCCGCTGTTACCGGGGCAACAGTATCTGTCAGCGATGATAAAGGCAATACTTATCCATTTAAAGAAGGGCCTTCCGGAACCTATTCTATCAATCTGATGAACGGGATTACCGGCAGTACTTATAACATGACGGTTTTAACTAATGGGGCAAGCTATACAGCAAGCTCAACTATGCCTTCCCTGATCCAATTAGACTCAATAACTGCCAAAACCACGGCCCTTAACAGCAGCAAAAACCAAAAGGAGATTACCGTCCATTTTAAGGATCCGGCCGCCACGGCTAACCAGTATCGCTTTATTATGTACGTAAACAATGTGCAAGTAAAAGGTGTATTTGCTTTTAATGATGATTTTACTGATGGCAGGTATGTCCATAATGAGCTGCGGGAAGATGATATCAAAATTTATCCTGGCGACACGGTAACTGTAGAAATGCAGTGTATAGATAAAATCATTTATACATATTGGCTTACCCTGATGCAGCAGCTGGGTACTGACCGCCCCGGCGGAGCTGTCGCACCGTCTAACCCGCCAACAAATATCACCCCCGCCACGCTGGGCTATTTCAGTGCGCATACAACGCAGACAAAAACTATAGTTATCAAATAATTAACCGTCAATTAGTTACTATATCTTCGATATTTTAAAAATGTTTAAAGGCAAAGATCTATTGTTAAAATAGGGCAAATTTCAGACGAACAAAAAGCACCCGCATCAATCTGCGGGTGCTTTTTGTTTTTTTGTTCATCAAACTAAAATATTAGCTAACCTCTCTCCTATTTTCCCTTCTTTTTATTCATTGCATCATGAACCGTAATTAGCGGAATTATTTTCCCGTAAATATGGCTTATGCTATCCGGGTTCAGGGCTGGGACTGATGATGAATGGCAGGTAAAACACGAGAATTTGGGTTGTTGAAAATAGGTTTCCATCGTACTGTTAGCCAGCACGCTTGTGCCTATTGACACACCCGGGGCAGTGCCATTGAGACCGTATACGCCACCTGTTGGCGGTGCGCCGCCACTTGTCCATGTTGCGCCTATTAAAAGGTAATTACCGCGAACATCTTTATCGCCCAGTAATGTGCGGATGTTATTGTTAATGGAGATGATCTCGCTGTTTGATGCTGCCGAACTTTGATCTTCCTGGTTGGTAACAGAGTCTTTAGCGCTTCCCCATGGCAATGTGGTAAGGGTATTGCTCGGCGTAATGGTAAAGCCGGAATCGGCAGTAATGGTATCGGTTGAATTAAAGTTTTTGTCAACGTTCGTCATATGCGAAACATTGAAAGATTTATCCGAAGCATCTTTGCTGAAGAGCCAGCCGGTTCCGGTGTCTTGTGGTACCACTTTTACCTTTTTATTGCTGTCAAGGTATTGATATTCGGCATTAGGCGTATTGCTCTGATGCTCAAAAGTAGACCAGATCATTTCCGGGTGCCCGGCAACACTGCCGACAATATGCATTCCTACCAATGCCATTTTTACTGTTTTTTCGCCATTGGGGATCCATTGTTGTGGGTTTGATGTATTGTAGGTTGGGATAGTAGCCATAACGGTTACATAATCGCTTGCGTTTGAAACGCTGCTGGCCTCAACCCATGATGTTTTAAGCTCCATGGCCAGGGCATTTGAATCGGGCAGGGTAACATTATTGGCTTTGGCATAAGTGATAATGCTGTCTAAAGCACCCTGTGTGGTCGGGAACGTATTAGCAGATAATTTACCATTTGTTGCACCTGTTAAAAACCAGGCGTACACATCATTCACCATTGTCAAGTAGTAAACCAACGATCCGTTTTGCGCCATCAAAACATCGCCGGTTGCCTGGCCTGCCTCGGTTTGTACCTGGTTACCTGCGGCATCCAAAAATACCGACCTGCCCCCTGCTGTAAACCGCTCCACTATATTCTTCTGGTTGAGCTTATGGCGGATAATTGCCTGCGGGTGCTGAATAACTTTGCCTGCTTTGTCCATAAACACAAAAGCGCCTTTACTATCAAGGCTTACATGGTCTACCTCAACCTGAGCTCCGGCAGCGCTTTTTACCAGCGCTTTAGCTTTCGGGGCTGATTCTGCTGTTTCAACTTCCAGCATTCTTCCCTTGGTATCAATAATAACGGGTAACCTGTTTGGGCCATTTTTGGTAACATGGCTGGCCATTCTTAACGGGGTATTAGCAGTATGGGGCTGTAATTTGCGGTTCCCGGTTGAATCTGCCGGTAAAACATCATAAAATAAAGGCGACTCCAATACCGTATTTTCACTTCCGTATTGCTTGGCGTTTGGCGAAGTGAGCCATAAAAACATATTTTCAGACCATTGGTAAAATTCGCAGTTGTTTTGATGCTGAAAGGCAACACTGTTAGCCGGCAATACCAATCCATTAGGTTCGGCCTTGCCACTGGCAAACCAGGAGTTAAACATGGCAGGTGTAACCGTACAGGAAGGATAAACATCCTGTGGAAGTTTAATTTTATCAACAACAGAGGTAGTGCTAGTTTTAGTGTTACAGCAGCACCATAGTGCGCAGCCGGAAATAATCCCTGCAATGATTTTGAACGAACGTTTCATAATTAACTGTGATTGAAAAGGTTTAAATATTAATAAAAGTGTTCAGGTTATTAGCACAATGCTTAATAAGCAATATGTTAATTTATAGATAAATATAGAAACAATTATTGATAATTTACAAATAGAATATTCTTATATATTAGGGATAAATTATTAACTGTAACAAAAAAAGGAGGCTGTATCAAAAGTAAAATTACAGGATCCCGAACAAAATTAAATTGAGGGCAATAAAAATCTCCGTGCTGCTCTGTGGCTTCTTTGCGTACTTTGTGGTTAATTTTTTACCGCGGAGATACAGAGAAGGCACGGAGACCACAAAGACCAAATATTATTTTGAGCGCTTTTTAGATTTAAGTCTTCTGATACAACCTCTTTTTTATCCGGTTGCAGGGTTTAAATCGGCAACACTGGTTTACCACTTCTCCAATCCCAGCAACTTTTCGCCTAACTCAGAAAGTTCAGCAACAGGGCTTTGCTTTTCGCGCTTTTGAGGATCGCCGGGAAAAGCGTAACCTTCCATGGCATCGCGGTTTTGCCAGCTGTTGATGCGCCATTGCCGCAGGTCTTCATTATCTTCCTGGGCAGGCATCATGGCAATATATTGTGCTATGCGTACTTTATTACCACTTGTATTTGGCCTGATGCCATGTGGCTGCAGGCTGTTAAATATTAAAAGATCACCGGCTTCCAGCTTAACCTTCACTATCTCAAAGCCTGTTGGGTCGGGTTTATAATGATCGCGGTCTTCAGGTTGGGTTAGCTTCCAGGTATCATAAGTACGGTATAATTCGGGGATACACTGAAAGCCGCCCATGTTTTCATCTGTCTGATCAGCCAGCGCCAAAACACCCTGTACATTTTGGGGTTTGGTTTCGGGGTCATAATCCCAGTGTATAAACCCTTTGTAATCAAAGCCGGGGCGCAGCGGAAAATTCAGGTTCGCGCGGTCAATGGTCACCCAAAGCTTTTCGGTTCCCCAAACGTCTGCAAATGCGGCATGAACTTTTGGATATTGCCTGTTATCCCACATATACTGGTGATTATAGATCTCCACCATGCCTGTATTGTTAAGCTCCTTCATTTGCATTTGGGCGTTGGGCTTTTTGTACCAGCTTTCTATATCGTCGGGGGTTTTATCTTCATATTGCCATAGGTAGTCGGCCATTTTTTTAACCTGTTCTTTTGGTACCGCATTTTTTATGATCACATAACCATTGGTTATCCAAAAGTTCCAGTCATCTTCGCCTAGCAGGCGAAGCGGCTCGCCATTGCTGCGGTCGTTTAGTTTTATCTCGCTTGATTTTGTGGTTGAAGGATTTCCCGGGATCTCCTTGTGCGCGTTCATTGTTTCTGCTTGCATAATTAAATTGGTTTGATGAATCAAAAGTAGCCTGTATGTAATGGCTCATTATTCTATACATTAACCAAAATTTGCTCTGCATTAACATTTTACTTAAATTTAGCTATTACCAATAGAACAATAGCGCATGAATGAGATTCAATTGGAAAAGGTGGAGTTTGAACCGGGAAAATCATTCAAGCTATTTTCTCCCCGCTTAAGAAATACCTTTTTATGGCATTATCATCCGGAAGTTGAACTGGTTTATGTGGAAGCGGACGCCGGGATCCGCCATGTGGGCACACATATATCAACCTATACGCACAGCGACCTGGTATTCATAGGAAGTAACCTCCCTCACCTTAATTTTGATTACCGTTTAAGGAGCGATTATAACCAGATTGTGATCCAGCTAAGGACTGATTTCCTGGGTACAGCTGTGGGCCTTGTCCCTGAATTTTCCGTAATCAATAATTTATTTAAAAGCGCTGAATACGGGATTGCCTTTAATGGCGAAACCAAAAACCTTGTCGCCCAAAAGTTAAAACAGTTGGGCAGCCTAAATTCGCTTGATCAGTTATTGCAGCTGATCAGTATTTTTCAATTGCTGGCAAACTCAAATGAGGGGGTTATTTTAAACGATGACCTCACCAGCAAAAATTTTATTTTAAAGGATAAGATAAGGATGGGCGCCATTTATGAATACATTGATGCCCAATACCACCAAAAACCTGATGTTAATGTGGTAGCAGAGAAGGTGAATTTAACAACACCAGCCTTTTGCCGGTATTTTAAAAGGCAAACCAATATGACCTTTACCGAATTTGTAAACCAATACCGTATTGAACGGGCAAAAAACCTGCTGATGCAAAACCATAACGTAAGTGAAACCTGCTACGCCATAGGCTTTGAAAGCATTTCCTATTTCAATAAGTTATTTAAGCAGATTGTTGGGGAAAACCCATCCGATTTCAGGCGCGGCTGGGATAACAAAGCCGGAAAGCGCTAACGTTATTTATCCTGCTTTAATCATCAGTATCCTTGCCTGCCAGATTAGCAGGGTATTTCTTTTTACCTTTTGCTGCAAACCACAGAATCCGGTTCATCACATCGTCGTTGCCGCCATCTATATGGTCGTACTCCGGCCGCAATGAAAGTTGAGCATAATGCAATGCCGCTCCTTTTAGGGACGACAATTTAGGACTAATAGCATTAATCGGAACACGATTGCTTAAGGCCGTGTACGTTTGGGCCGATGGTTTATTGGTAAAACATTTAAACATTGGCAGCGCTGTAGCATCCATAATGTTCATAGGCGGGATCCCTAATATTTGTTCAATTGACCGGACAACGCAGGTTTGGTTGTAGTTGGTGCTTACATTTCTCTTTAATGCGCTGTACGGGCTTATCACAAAGCCAGTAGTACGATAAGCAGATACATGGTCCCACCCTGCCTGCGAGTCATCCTCGGTAACAAAGATCACCGTATTTTTCCAAAATCGGCTTTTGCTTATAGCTTCAACAATGCGGCCAAGTGCCAGGTCATTGTCAGCCACCATCGCATTTGGGCTTGGAAAACCGGGCCGCGTGCCCACCGTATGATCGGCAGATAATGCCATCACCATCAATTGCGGCAGCTGATCGCCAGGCTTGCTTTCATAATCCTTTAACTCATTGATAAACGCGCTTGCCCGCACCTGCTCCGGAATGCGGTGCTCGTCAGACCCCGGAAAATTTTGCGACAACATTGGGCGCACCCTTGATATGGTGCTGGTATTGGTAAAATTAAATGGCTTACCGGCCTTGTAGTCATTATAAATATCCGTCCACGTTAATTTATTATCAAAGTGCGGCACACAGGCTTCGCCATAGATCCTTACTGTTTTACCATGATCGGCTGCATTATTCCATATAAAGCCATTGCTGTCATAAACCAGCGCATCTTCCTGTACATGGGGGTAACTGCGAAACCATGCCCTTACACTCTTTTCTACATAGTCAGTCACCATGGCGGCATCAGTCCACTGGTGGCCTTCGGCTGAGCATTTACCCGATGCATAATAGTTATCAAGCAACAGGAAGTTACGGGCTAAACTATGCTGGTTAGGCGTAATGCTGTCGCCATAAATACAAAGCGATTTCATGCCGTTACCTTCGGGCATATCTCCTAAAACCTGGTCGTAAGTACGATTTTCCTTTATAATATAAAGTACATGATTAAATACCGATGGCTCCCCAATGCGCTCCGGCATTGGCTTTGGGGCTATATTTTTTCGCGGAAGCAATTGGGC
>JAQBOS010000438.1 GCA_028287925.1 Mucilaginibacter sp.
GTTCGGTAAGTTCAATCCCTTCATCCCATGAAGGCCAGTTATTTACATCAGCAAACAGCTTCCACATTTGCTCTTTTGTTACATCCCTGGTTGTAACTGAATACGATTTTGTCCACATAGTTTTAAATTTGGTATGAACAAATATAATAATTATATATATTATATGTATACTTATAATAAAATTATTTTTTTATTTTGATTTATAGCTGGGTTAAGCTCACATGAGTTCGATATAAGGTTGGTAGAAAAGCCTTGATTATAGGATACTTGCATTTTGATAAAAATTAAAAACGCTGATAATGAGCGTGTTTCACAGCGTTCCGGGTGTTCCGTGTGCAAAAATGGAACGCTTTGCCGGTCAAATCTTGTATTTTTCTGATTTAGGACTTAAGACTAAATGTCAATCCGCATAAGCCACCACACTAGCTACCACCCGTTTCTTTTTCCGTTTTTTACCCCACCAGATCATAAAACCCGTAACAGGGAGCGATGCTGCTGTTAAGCCCGACAGGAAATAAATGATCTTACTGCCAATGCCAAGCGCCCTGATCCTGCCTGTATGGAAATCATAATTGCTTTTAGCAATGTTGTCATAAGCTGTATAATTTTTGTACAGTTCGGCTTTTAAAACCTTACCGGTGTATTGATTAAAATAAAGGGTGCTCTGTTTCCGCACAATGGCATAAGGGTAGCGCATCAGGATGCGGATGGGGGCAACGCTGTCTGTTGCAGGCGATAAAAAGGTTTCTGTCGCCCCGCTGTTAGTGGCGCTCATATATTGATAAGCCTCGTCCAGGCTGTAATGCCTGCCCTTTGCCGGTTTTGATTTTAACTTTTTTTCCTTTTTAGGAACTGGCTGCCCGGTAAAAAACGCGACGGTGTTTTTGGCGGAATCATACACAAAGAAAATCCCCGTGAAAGAAATAATAAGCAGAACGAGCAATGCATAAAATCCCAATACGCTGTGCAGCTCCCAGTTGACCAGTTTCCAGTTTTTGCTTTTAAAGTTGATAGTGACCGCCCGTTTAAAGAACCGTTTTTGTTTGGGCCACCACAAAATGAGCCCGCTGATACACATAATTAAAAAGATGAGCACATTGCATTTGATGATCACCGAGCCAACATCCCCCAATAAAAGATGGGTATGGATCTGTTCAACAACCGTAAAAAAATCACGATCGAGGTTTTTAACGCCTATGATTTTTGAAGTATAAGGATCAACACTGATGGCATGGTCCTTTTTGCTGTAAAATATAATGGCCGCATCTTTACTTTCCTTAAACCGGATGCTGGTGGTCTTTTCTTTTGGGAAATGCGCCTTAACCGTATCCGCCATTTGGCTAAAGGATACTCTTGTGTTTCCGGGGTGTTCCACATGATAAAAATCGTGCTGAAACAGTTCCCTGCCTTCCTCTTCAAAAACATAGAGCGACCCGGTGACAGCCACAATAAAAACAATGAGCCCGCTGGTCAGGCCAAGGATGAGGTGCAGCTGGCGGATTAAATACTTAAAGGTGATCTTTTTAGTGGTCATCTATTGGTGTGATTAAAATTTTAAGTTGATACTGGCTGTTAAACGGGCAGGGTTCTGCGGAGCAAGGCGGAACGACCAGTATTGCTGATTGGTAAGATTATCCAGTTTTAAACCGAACCGATACCGGGGCTGATCATAAAATGCGGTAGCATCAATAATGGTGTATGACGGGATCCGGAAAACAAAGGTTGTGGTATTGGTTTGATAAGAAGTGCTGCCGTAATTGCCGCCCAAACCAAAACCGAGCCCCTCGGCTTTCCCGTTCATTAGCTTATAGCTGATCCATAGATTGGCCAGCCTGTCGGGTCCCGAAGCCGCCGGGCGCAAACCCTGAACGGAGGCGTTTGCTTTGGTAAAAACGCTGTAGTTGTAGGCGTAGCCGGCAATAACATTAAAGCCGGGAAAAGGATTGGCAATTACCTCCGCCTCAAAACCCTTGCTTAGCTGCGTGCCATCCTGGATGGAAAAACCGGCATGATCAGGGTCATCCCTGGTTACATTGCTAACGGATATATGGTAATAGCTCAAAGTAGAGCTGATCTTATGCTGCCAAACATCCAGCTTTACACCTGTTTCCCACTGGTTGGCTTGCTGGGGCTTAAAGGTATTGCCGTTAAAATCGGTGCCTGTGGCATTACTAAAGCCGTTCATGTAATTTCCAAACAGGGATACCTGGTCTTTAACAAGCTGGTAAACTAACCCGAGTTTTGGCGAAAGCGCGGTTTGCGCATATTTGCCCACTGTAGAGTCTGCATTAGGGTAGTAGGTGCCTTTGTTATTAAACTTGTCTGCGCGTAAACTCAGCATGGCGCTTAATTTATCCGTCAGGTTAAGTACGTCTGATGCGTATGCGCCGTAGGTAGTCTGGTTGGTTTGATAATAAATATAAGGACTGGTTGCAGCTAACGCATTTACTTTATCTGCGTTGTGGTTATTATAAGCGGCGCCCGGGTGCTTAAAGTTAATTGTTGGCATGGTAACGGTGGTATAGTCCCGGTTACTTTTCTGGCTGTAAACATCAACACCAACAACCAGCCTGTTCCGCAAACCGCCAATTTTAAAGTCGCCGGTAAAATTTTGTTGAACATTTAAACCATAATAAGGGAAATCCTCTTTTTGCACGCTTTGTTTTAAAGTAGAATCGCTCACCCCGGTTAACTGGGTCACAAAACCTTTGGTGGTTGAAAAGGTACGGGCAAATGCTGTTTGTGATTTCCAGGTGCTTGATATTTTATAATTAACCTGCCCGAACACATCAAATTGCTGGCTGGTATAATCAAGGGTATTGTTGATAAACGAGAGGTTATAGTTTATGCCAAGGTCCTTAATGTTGTGAACCTTGCTTTTAGCATTGGCATAAGGCGCCAAACGGTATGCCGAGGTGGCGTTATAGTTGCTGATCTCCGCATCCAGCTGGATTGATAATTTGTCGTTAACCTGGTAGCTAAAGCTTGGAGCCAGGAAAATACTGCGGGTAAAGCCCTGGTCCTGGAAACTGTGTTCGCTATGCACCGCTGTATTTATACGAAACAAAGCAGATTTATCAGCATTTAATGGCGTATTGATATCGGCAGTTAACCTGTTCAGGTCAAACCCTCCGGTGGCATAACCCACTTCTCCTTTAAAGGTGTCAAAAGGTTTTTTGGTTACCCGGTTAAAAAGCCCGCCAAACGAGATCATCCCGCTGTTGAAGAGCGTGCCCGACGGACCTTTTATCGCTTCTATTTTTTCAATATTGGCAGGGTCCACACTGTTGTAATCAAAACCCGATATGCCGTTTCTGACCAGGTTTTCGGTAGTAAAACCCCTGGATAATAAGGAGCTGCGGCCATTGTTATACACCAGGGGAACACCGGCACCCGGGATGCTTTTATAGGCATCATTAAAATTGGTAACCACTTGTTCCTTCATCAGTGCGCTGGTAACTACACTGTACACCTGCGGATTTTCAAGGTTTTTCAAAGGCAGTTTTGAAATATCATCAGTTTCCTTTTTTAAAAACTTGTTGGCCTTATAGTCTTTAACATACACACCTTGTAATTGCTGCTCGTTTTCGGTCAAAATAAAATCAGCTGCAGTGGCGTGGTCCGGTTTTACGGTTATTTGCCTGGTTTGCGTATTCAGAGAAACGAAGCTGGCAACAATGGTATAATTACCGGCCTTTACATTGTGAATAGTGTAATGCCCGTTTTGACCTACGCCGGTGGCCTGGCCGGTTTCTTTTATCGTAACCGTTACAAATTCAGCGGGCTGTCCATCTGATGTTTTAACGGTTCCTTTAACGGAGCCATTAATATTTTGAGCAGATAACGGGGTAAATATGGAGAGGAGGAGAGAAAAGGATAAAATATAGTTTAAGCGTGCAGCAAAAAAATAAGTTAAAGTAAAATGCATAGTTTTGTTCAAATAGTAATGGTTAAACAGATCGTTGTTATTGCCCGGTGTGAAGTTTGCCGACCGATCACCGGGTTTTTTATGCGGCAAAGTTATTCTTATTTAGATTAATTACAAATAATAATCAATCGTAATACCATACTATATTGTTTGCTTTTTGTTTTGATGATGCAGGGCTGCAGACTTCGGATCAAAGGGCGGATTGGTTATCACCTCCAAAATTCCCCAGCTTTTTGCTAAAATCCCCCAATGAATGGAAATTCAAAAATCCTATCTTTGCCGCTTCATAGCACACGTTCGTGTGCATTGTGATAAGGTTTAGGTTAAAACCCCCGAACAGCGAGTGTAAGGGGGTTTTTATTTTTTAGTAAATATAAAATAGCCTAATCCTGGCTTTTAGAGAATAACAGGTTTAATGATACCTTAATACTGTCGGAAATTAAATCGTTTTTAATAAGCGGGAAAAGCCATCCCGATTTATAATAAATTCCCCAATCAGTACGGTTTATAGAAAATTCAGCGTTCGCTTTAATTTTGCCTTTGGTTTGAATAATAACGGCAGCAAAATTAACAGGCTTGCTAATCCCTTTAAGCACAAGATCACCTCTTACATTAAACTGAGACAATTTATTGCCGGGAACAACTTTTTTGATTGACATAGTGGCGTTTGGGAATTTTGCCACAGAAAAGAAATCAGTGCTTTTAAGGTGCTCATCAAGACCGTTCCTGCTTTTCAAGAGGCTCTGGTATGTGCTGGTTATGCTTGTCATGTCAATATTAAACGTACCCGTTTGTATTTTACCTTCTTTGGATAAAGTCAGGCTGCCGGAAGTAAATTGTATAGTTCCGTTGTGGCCTTGCCCCAAAACATTTGTTCCCTTCCATATAAACAGGCTTTCTTTGTTCATTAATTTAAAAATTAAAGGTGCTGGTTCAGGGTGAGCCGGTTGATTTGTTTTTAACAGCAAAAGGACTAATACTGAAAAAAGTAAGCTGGTTTTTATCATGATGATTACGGTTAGTGAAATGGGTTTTTGTGTTTGAACAAACGTAATCAGCCTTCCCGCTTTATGGCGTAAATGAGATGTAAAATGAGCGTAACAGAATGTAAATTTTTTGTAAACGGATGCTAACCATCCTCAAATCATATCAAATAGCTTATTTTTATGCATGAAACTGAAGATCCTTTTTTGCGCCCCTGTCGTTTTGCTGCTGTTTATTCCCTGGCTAATTATAGGAAAGCGCCAAAACCAGGCTGATTATGCCGAAGCGGCAAAGCAGATTACTTTGCGACAGATGGGGCACCAACTGCTTTTATTCGCGGGCGATTCAACTTCAAGGGTGTTACCAATAAAGCAGCTTTCGGCAAATGAATACCGGGTACAATTTGAAAACCGGTTTACTTTTGAGCCTGACTCGCTTGTTAAGGTAATTAACAACAGCATGCGTGCCGGTAAAATTCCTTTAAACTATATTGTTAATGTAGTGGAATGTACTCATAACGAAGTTGTTTACGGGTTTTCCATGTCGCAGGAACAGAAGACCAATATTGTTCCGTGCAGACACAGGGCTCAGCCCGAAGGGTGTTATTATATAAATGTACTTTTTCCCGAAACCAGTTTGTTGGGCGCTAACAGCGCTGTAGCTTA
The DNA here is from genome assembly GCA_028287925.1 of Mucilaginibacter sp. Taxonomy (GTDB): domain Bacteria; phylum Bacteroidota; class Bacteroidia; order Sphingobacteriales; family Sphingobacteriaceae; genus Mucilaginibacter. The sequence goes on from JAQBOS010000438.1 coordinate 5,578, forward strand.
TAGCGGCGGATTCCTGGTGATCGCCCTCCTGGGCTTTTCGGGTTTCCTGTTTGCAAGAAAAACAACTTCCGCTCAGCCGGAAGAGAAGAAGATTCAGGATGAGCCGGTAAACATCGGCAACTACCAGTTTTATTATGATCGCCAGCTGCTGATCAACCAGCAGCTGCATACGGAACTTACTATCAAGGAATCGAAATTGCTGGGCCTGTTTGCCGAAGCCCCCAATCAATTACTGGGAAGGAAGCAGTTATTAAAAATTTGGGATGATGAAGGCGTTATTGTTGGGCGCAGCCTGGATATGTTTATTTCAAAGCTCAGGAAAAAATTAGAGCATGATCCCTCGGTTCGCCTGGTGAATATTCATGGAAAGGGGTATAAGCTTGAAATTCCGCAGAAATAAGTAGTCACCAGCGGAGGCCCGGTAAGGTATAGCAATTGTAAAACCTTATCTTAGCTTTAAAAACAAGCCCGTGGATAACTTAAGAAAGTTGTTTGTTAGCCCAGCAAGGATGTATGGGGTCAGCATTATTTGCTTCCTGGTATTTTTCTTTATCGGCATTCCTGTTTTAAATTGGGGCAATAACGTACAATTACCGTTTAGTCATGCTTTAATAGCTTTTGCCATATTTATGGTTGGTTTATTCATCACCAGCATCTTCACAACCGTGGTTTACTGGTCCTGGTTTAAAAAGTATTGGTATATCAACATAATGGTTGGTTTAGGTTCGGGGTATTTTATTGACATTTATCTTTTAAGCAGCATTTAAACATCCACTAAACATTTCTTTAACACTGGCGTTAAGTATACAGTAAAATCTGTAAGTTTAAATAATAAAGCAGGTTGCAATCTTATCATGCCCGACGAAAAACCATCATCACCCAAAAAACATAAGGAACTAACCTATACCGAAAAGGTTTGGCATACGGTAGGTATTGTTGCTATAGTGGCCATACTTATATTAATAGCCCGGGTTGCCTTTGGTGTGCTGCTGATGGCACTGGCAGGCTGCCTTATCTCGGTTTATTTTCATGGCCTTGGCGATGTTATCCAGCGCAAAACAAAATGGAGCCGCCGGGCCAGTATGATAGTTTCTATTGCCAGTTCGTTTATTATTTTAGGATTTTTGCTTTGGTTTATGGGCAGTAAGATCCAAACCCAGATCTCGGACTTAAGTGACACCCTGCCACACACTATCAGCAATGCAAAGCTAAAGCTTGCCGAAACACCATTGGGCCGAAAGGTGCTCGAAGCCACGGCGGGCGGCAGCTCAGACAAGCTTTTCGCAACAGCCAGCCAGTTTTTTAGCACCAGCTTTGGCGTATTGGGCAATATGTATATTATATTGTTTTTGGGGATCTTTTTTACGGCCAGCCCATCACTTTATAAAGATGGCCTGATCTTGCTCGTTCCACCGGGCCAGAAAGACCTGGTAAGGCACATCATTAACCGCACCAGCCTGTCGCTAAAAGGATGGCTAAAAGGAACAATGATCTCAATGGTTATGCTCATTATTTTAATGCCTGTTGGCTTAAGCATAATGGGCATCCCGCTTGCTTTGGTGCTTGGCTTGCTTGCCGGCATCCTGGTAATTGTGCCAAACTTTGGATCGTTTATCGCCATGATCCCCGGCGTATTGCTGGCCCTTACCATAAGTACCGATACCGCTATTATAGTGGCCCTTATTTATATTGGGGTACAAACTTTGGTGCAAAATATAATAGCGCCAATTATCCAGAAAAAAATGATCAACATGCCGCCGGCTTTAACCATTATAGGGCAGTTGGTTATGGGGGTGCTGGGTGGCGCAATGGGTATAATAATGGCCGTGCCAGCGCTGGCAATTATTATGATTTTGGTTGATGAGATCTACGTAAAAAATATCAACCCCGAATAAAATAATTTCAGTAATTACATCCGCATTCTTAGTGATACCGACCGGCCAAGCGCCTGTATAAGCTCCGGATCTAAAGATTTTTCCTCATCTTTTTGAATCCAGACCCTTTTGTCGTTCTTTATCAATGCTACCTTTTCGCCATTTACAAGTAGCTGTAATTCAGTGGTATACTGATTAATTATCTTACTGTCTATAATCTGGTAGATGTAATCCTGGTCATTAAAAGTTATTCGCAGTGGCAATCCCATGTTCTAATCCTCGGGATAAAGATAGCTTTTAATGACAATTAAACTACAGTCGGGTTGTGTTTAATAATTTAAAAAACGATAGATCGGCATAAAACAAATCCTTTCAATTAATCTTTATTAATTATCAATTAAATTAAAAAGATATGAAAAGGATAATTCCAGCCTTTATTATATTATTGTTTGTTTCGGCCTGTACGATAGATTTTAAAGGAAACCAGCAGATCAGCGACATCATAAAAAAGAAGCTCAAAGCGGTATCCGTTAGCGTTATTGATGGGGTAGAGGCAAACACAAATGGCTTTAATGGCAGCAAAAAAGAAATTGTCGTCGACCTTGGCGGAAACGCAACTATCTCAAAAACCATGCTGGTAGGTTTTGCCTACCATTGTGCCGATACCGCTTACCAAATCCTCACCGGCAACAAAGCTAAAGTGCCCTCATTTTTCCAGGTAAGAATAAAAGCCGGGGGGATGACCTCGGATAACATGAACTTTAAATCGGATCTTTTAGCAAAAGACAATGAAATTACCACTAAAATAAAAACATTTATGGTGGCAGTTGTACAAAAACGCTACGATGCGCTGCCAGCGGATATGGAGCCTGGGCTGGATCTCACATCGATTGTTAGCCTGCTTAAAAACGCCGATGCATCGGGCAATGGGGTAAGCGGTTACCAGTTCATCGGTTTGCAGCATGCCATGGGCTTTCACAACCCCGATAAAAAGCCCATGGAAGTTATACAGGGTTGGGTCATGCTGTCTGCAAAAGGTACCACCACTAAGTACCCTATGCTTTTTGTGGCTAATCCGGCTAATAACCAGCTATCATCTGTTTACATTAATCCTAAATAGCTGGTATCGTGTCAATCTTGAACTGATGCTTAGTCTTGAGTCGGAAGTCTGGAGTTCTAAGTCAGAAAATGAACCAAATTTGACTTAAGACTTTCGACTTAAGACTGCTGACTTAACTTTTGTACATCTTTTCATAATATTCATCCGCCATTCTGCCGGCTTCAAATGCGGGTACAATATCTGCGGCGGCTTTTTTAAGTATGGTTAGCCATTGTGCCTGGTTGTTATAATAGGCCGGCACCACTAAGCTTTCTAATGTATCCATCAGGTTACGCGCCTCCTGTGTATCTTTTTCTTCTGTTGGGAGTTGGTTATCTGCAGGCTGAATTACATAGCAATTCTCCTTATCCCTGGCAAACTCAGGAACCCAGCCATCGGGTAATGAAACATTGATGGCGCCGTTCATGGCAGCTGTCATCCCGCTGGTTCCCGAAGCTTCACGGTACATCCTTGGGGTATTGAGCCATACATCGGCGCCCTTCTTTAACAGTGCCGACAGCCCAAGCTCGTACCCGGTAAGCACCGCACAATTGGCAAATGGTTTAACCCGGCTCATTACCTGGTTAAACAGGTTTATTGCACTATAATCTTCAGGGTACGGCTTGCCGGCCCAGATTATTTGCACCGGATGATCGGTGTTATTTACAAGATTTAAAAAACGCTCCCAGTCATACATCATCATATCGGCGCGTTTATAACCGGCAAAACGCCTTGCCCAAACAATGGTGAGGGTATCTTCATTAAATAACTTTCCGCATTGGTCTGCCACTGTTTTAAACAGCTGCCTTTTCATTTCTTTTTTTCTTTGGATGATGCCTTTGTCATCATTTTTGCTGATAGCGTCATCCAGTTGTGCGTCTTTCCAGTAGGTTTTGTTTTGTGCGTTGGTAATAGAAATTATTTCACAGATCCCCGGATTGCCACCCCACATTTGCCGGGCCACTTCACCATGCAATTTGGACACACCATTTGCCTTGCGTGCAAATTTTAACGCAGCAAGCGTATAATTAAACTTGTCGCCTTCCAACCCTAATACTGATCGTACCTCGTGTTCCTGCATGTGGTAAAAAAACGACATGTCTTTCAGCAGGCCGTAACCATGTTCTTCGTTACCGGCCATTTCGGGGGTATGAGTTGTAAACACTACCCTTTTCTTTACCTCGTCCAGGTTGTTATTGTGTTTGGCATACAAGTAAAAGTTAAGGGGCAGGGAATGGCCCTCGTTCATGTGGTAAACCGCAGGTTCTATTTGCAAAATATCAAGCAGCATAGCGCCGCCTATCCCTAAAATAATGCTTTGCGCTACCCGGGTAGTTTCGTTGGGATCATACAGCTGCCTGGTTATGGTACGCGACTGATCGTCATTTTCAGGAATATCCGTGCTCAATAAAAACAATGGCGCCGAACCAAAAGTTTCGGGTTTAAGCAGCCAGGCCTTTACATGTACAGGCGCGTCATGCACCGGAACGGTAAAAACAATCCCGGGATCCTGTAAAAAAGAGTATTGTTTTTCAATAAATTCGGGTTTCATTAAAGCGTCGCCATCACGGCCCTGGTCGTAATAGCCATACTTCCACAGCATGCCTATGCCCAGCAGGTTTTGTTTTAGCTCGTAAGCGCTGCGTAAGTGCGATCCTGCTAAAAAGCCTAAGCCGCCACTATAAATTTTAAGCGCCTGGTCAACTGCAAACTCCATCGAAAAATAAGCCACAGCGGTATTGTATTTATCATTTGGCGTATAGCCAAAAATGTCATTCTTTGTCATCATCACCAGGTAAACCGCAGCCGGGTTACTTAGTTTTGCCTAACTCAAAAATGACAATAGGGGGATATTTGGGTGGGATTTATTATGGCTGATCCTTGCAATTATAATATTGAGTGTTCGATTTGCAAGGAAGAAGTTGAATTATGGCTTCCATATTTCATCAGGGTAGAGCTCCATGACCTCACCTTTTTGCCCTTGCTCAATTGATTTTTTCAAATGTTTAGCATTTGCAGTTGACGACAATAAATAAGTCGTATCATCTGTGTCTTCATTAGTCTTATATTCAATATGCAAGGCATCCAAAAACATAC
>JAQBOS010000452.1 GCA_028287925.1 Mucilaginibacter sp.
TTCAAAATCCGACAGGGAAGCGGGTACAGCAAGCGCTGCATTGGGCTTCTTATTTAAGAATTCATCCTGTTTATTGCATCCGCTGAAAATGAAGGCCAATACAAGAATACTATTGAAGATTAAACCAAAACTGATATATTTTTTCATGACGTAAGAATTAAAGTTGTGTTTTGATACCGAAGGAAATGGTTCTTGGTATGGGCAAACCAGATGAGAAGAGATCAGGATCTAAGCCCTGCTTGTTGGCTTTCCATAGCAAACCAATATTATTGATATAAAAGTATAGCTGGAACCGGCGAAACGGCGTCCCTTTGAGTACCGTTTTATTGAAATCATAAGATAAATTAATGTCCTGCAGCCTGATCAAGTCCCCCGGACTGATCAATGCAGCAGAAGAGCCATAGAAACTATCCCTTGAACCATCAACCGGCAGTGCAGGCTCAGATGGCACATTGGTAATTAATTCATCTCCCGGCTTTTTCCAGCGTTTGGTATAATCGCTGTTACCCTGCCATAACTGGTACAGGCTTGAATAGGATATGGAAGTTCTTCTAAAGAAATAATCTAACTTGTAGATGATGTTTGCTGAAAGGGAAAAACTCTTATAGGAGAATGTATTTCTAAAAGATCCAAAAATTTTAGGCCGCGATGTGCCGTTAAATTTCAAACTGTCCAATGGCGTGTTGGCTATAATGGCAGCATAGTCCGAACTTGGTTTTCCATTTAAAAAGCCCCTTGGGTTGCCATTTGCCGGATCTAATCCTGCCCATTTGTAGCTGTAAACACCGAATAAAGGCCTGTCTACCAGCGGTAAAATAACGCCGTTATTTCCGGTGCCATAGATCAAAGCGCCTGAGGCGGCAACCGGAGCACTATAACGGGTTACTTTATCGGTCGCGTAACTCAATAAAAAATTGCTCGTCCATTTAAAATTGTCCTTTCCAATGTTAATGGAGTTAATTACGATATCTATTCCTTTACCTGATGTATTGGCGGTATTCCCCCGGAAGGTTGTGAATCCTGTAGACGCCGGTAAGGGAGAATCCCCGATCAGGTCTATACCTTTTTTTATATAATATTCGATGCTTCCCGAAAGGACATTGTTTTTAGTGGCATAATCAAAACCCAAATTGGTCATGGATACTTTTTCCCAGCGCAGTTCCGGGTTACCCGGATTGGCAATGGTTGCATAAGGGGTACCGCTCAGGTAGGAATTGCTTAATTGCTGGATCGTCGTTACAGCCGTTACATTTTTATCAACGTTTCCATTATATCCATAGGTTAGCCGAAGCTTGGCATAAGGAAGCCAGTCTATATGATAAAACTTTTCCTTACTTAAGGTCCAGCTTGCACCGGTTGAATAGAGCGGAACTGATTTTTGATTTGTGTTTACCCCAAATAAGTTGGATTTATCTATTCTCCCGCTTAAAGAAAATCCATACCTGTTGTTGAATGTATATCCGGCGTTTCCAAAATAGGAAATATACCGGTCTGATAAATTTTGAAATCCTAATATGGATGGTATTTTTGAAGATGAACCGGATGGGTTGTTCTGGAAATAGGTGGTAAAGTCTACAGGCGTAAACGCACCTGTGCTCTTATCATATCCATAAATTGTATTGGCGTTGGCTGCTGTTGTCACGTCACTGATCTCTGCGCCAGCAATAGCACTGATCATATGCGCTCCCCAGTTTCCGTTATAATTGGATTGCAAACGAAGCCGCTGAGAAGTGAGATCCTGGTTTTGCTGGTCTAAAATACCGCCTACAGGTACCGGGTACGAAAGAACGCCGGAATTGTTTTGTGTAAACTCATTGATCAGGTTTCTCGTATAGTAACTGGTTAAACTATTGTAACCAGCTGTTTCAGAAGTGCTTTTTTCATATTGATATTTCAGATCAGCACTAAAACCATGAAAAACTTTGTATTTGATGCCAAAATTTATCTTGTTATCTGTTAGCTTAGAAGTATTGTCCGAATTATTCAGCTCATCCAGCGGCCTGTATTTCCAGTCTTGAAATTCATTTTGGAGCGCAGCATCGGTGTAACTGGCAGCATAATCCTTGACTATTGAAAGTGCATTTCCATTCGCATCGGCAAATTGCGCATACGGATATATTGATTTTGAACCTGCATTAATATTGCCGACCGGGCTATTGCTCTGCGCAAAGGATTGCGTGAAATTAAAACCTATCGAAAAATCAAGCCTCTTAGCCGGGCTGAAATTGTATATACTATTTAAAGTAACCCTTTGATTCCCATTTCCCTTTTGATTGCTCAGGTCGTTATCGTAGCCTGCTGATATAAAATAGTCATTGTTGGTGCCTCCGCCTTTAAGATTAACGCTGTATTGCTGGTTGACAGACGGCCTGTAAGAGTATTTTTCCAATTGCTGCCGTACATCATAATTCCGGAGCGAATCTATTCTACTGTTTTTCTCGTTTTGTGAAAGGTTTGATGCCAATATGGCAACTACGGGAGAGATCGGCGGATAAGAACTGCTCGATAGATCATTGGTGTAATAACCTTGTTTAAATAATGCTTCTTCAACATCGATAAAATCATTGCTGCCTAAGAAATTAGGGTTGTAGTATAAGTTGGGTTTCTCCCCTATGGTGAGATTTGAATTAACTTCCACAACCATTTTGCTGTTTTTGTCACCATGTTTTGTCGTAATAACAATTACGCCGTTACCGGATTTCACGCCCCAGATGGAGGCTGCCGCCGCGTCTTTAAGAATGGTTACACTTTCTATATCATTGGGGTTAATGTTACCGATATCCCCGTCATAAGGAAAATTATCCAATACGATTAATGGCTGGTCATTTGCAAATAAGGTACTGTGGCCTCTTATGCTGATATCTGCGCCGTTAGAAGAGGCATAGGTATTATGATTGAAAATTAATCCGGGTACGACGCCTTCTAACCGGTCAATTACATTAACGCCTACCCGCCGGTTCAGCAGTTCATTGTTTACCTGGGCAAATGATCCGGTGACCCGTTCTTTAGGAAGGGTCTGGTAACCTGTTGTAACAACGCTGACTTCCTGCAGCTTTGAAGATGCAGGGTGTAATGTGATATTTTGAAAAGGCAGGTTACCCGTTACCTTAAATGAATAAGTACTGTAGCCGATAAAAGAAACGGTAATCTCGTCATCCGCCTGGGCATTGATCGTAAATGCTCCATCTTTATCGGTCAGGGCGATCTTATCACTGCCTTTAATTCTTACCGTAGCTCCCGGCAGTGGCATTCCGGTAGTATCAGTTACTTTTCCGTTAACAATAACCGGAACCATAAGGATGCCTTTAGGTTTTTCAGGTAATGGCGGTTCCTTTTTGGAAACCACAACCATTTTTTCCTGGATAACAAAAGTTAAAGGCTGGGTCGCAAATATCTTATCAAGCACGGATCTGAGTTCTTCATTTTGAACCCTGATGGTAACTAATTTGGCCAGCTTTAAATTCTCGGTTGATACCAGGAAATCATATCCGGTTTGTTCGCTGATTTTTTCAAAGATCTTTTTCAGCGGCGCGTTCTTTTCGGTCAGCGAAACCTTCTGCGCATAAGTACTGGCGCTTACCTGAAGAATAACTGTGATTAAAATGAGCGTTGTTAGCTTCATAATCAACAGAATGTTAGGGGTACAGCCAGGCGGCTGCACCAATTTTTTAGGGTAAAAATTGTACATTTGTTCGAGCGTGGTTAATGCGCTTTGCCGGTTCATTTTCGAGATGCGGGCGGCAAGTCGCGGTTCATTAATAGTTTTTATTATTAAGGATAGGCAGGCTTAAAGCCAGGTTGCCGGCTTTGGTCGGTTCCCTGGCTTTTTAATTAACTATTGATCTTATTTCTACTTCATTACA